>JAKAVH010000190.1 GCA_021827545.1 Thermoplasmata archaeon | reverse complement strand
CTGGCTCGGGCGGTGGATCGGAGCGACGCTACGCTGTCGCGGATCGAGCGCGGACAGATCCGCCCGTCCTACGAACTGGTCCAGCAGATCCTGAGCTATCTTGAGACGAAGGAAGGGCTCACCGCACCGAAGCTCACGGTGGCGGACCTGATGAACCGAACGTTGACCTCCGTCGAATCTGCCGCATCGCTCTCCACGGCCGCGCAGCGGATGGAGTCCGGTGCGTTCTCGCAGCTGCCGGTAATCGATGAGGGTCGCGTGGTGGGGGCGCTCTCGGAGTCGGCGTTGCTTCGCGCGCTCGCCCAGGCGAACGCCCATCGACTCCGGGTCCGGGACGTGCTCGAGACCGCGTACCCGGTCGTCGAGGAGGGCTTTCCCGCCGAGCTTCTTCCCCCGCTCCTGGGCCGGTACGCGGCCGTGCTGGTGAGCCATCGCGGCGAGATCCGCGGGATCGTCACCAAGTCCGATCTGATCCGGGGGCTCCGGGGTACCTCACTGCGCCGAAAGCCGGAAGGCTAGAGGACCGGCCCGGAAGTTCTCTCGTCCCCTGTCGCGCGGAGCCCGGCAAGGACTCGCTCCGGAGAGGGAGGGGGACCCGGCGGGCTCGGATCCCCGCTGGGTCCCACGTCCCGCGCGATTTCCGTAGACGGTCCACTAGCCCCGTGCGCTCCGGGGGCGGCCGCGTAGTTCATCGATGTCGCGGTGGGGGAGAGCGCCCCTAGAGCGATCCCGCTCGGCCCCGCGCTATCGCGCGTCTCCACCGGGAGGGCGTCGCGGCGAGACGCCGGGCGATTTCCGTACCCGACCTCCTCCGACCGGGCGGCGGTCCCCGCCCGCCGCCGCACCCATCCGTCCGCGGACGCACCCTCGGTCGTCGCGGGTCGCTCACGTTGCGTGAGCGCGCCGAGTGAGTTCGCTCCATGGGCAGGCGGTCCCCTCCGTCATCGTGGATCGGTCCGAGAGCGAGGCCACACGCCCGGGCCGGTGGGGAGCGCTGAGAAGCCCCAGCTTCCGGCTCGTGCTCACGGCCGGCGTGGTCTCCCAGGTGGGCGACTGGGCGCTCTCGGTGGGATTGGTGTACTTCGTCTATCTCCTCACCGGGTCTACCCTCGCGACCGGGGCCGCGTTGCTCACCGCCGTGGTTCCCCAAGCCCTGGTCGGCAGTGTCGCCGGGGTTTACGTCGATCGTTGGTCGCGGCGCCGGACGATGATCGCGACGAACCTCCTGCTCGCGGCCGGCCTCGTGCCCCTCCTTTTCGTTCATGCGGTCGGGGAGATCGGTGTCGTCTACGCCGTCCTCGGGTTCGAATCCGCGGTGGGGGCGTTCTTTCCCCCCGCCGAAGGGGCCCTGATCCCCGAGATCGTCCCCGCGGAGCTCCTGCTGCAGGCCAACTCGATGTACGGGTCCGGCCGCCAGCTCGCCCGGCTTGCGGGTGCCGGGATCGGCGGGATCCTCGTCGGGGTCTATGGCCTCGCCGGGGTCGCTTGGCTCGACCTGGGAAGCTTCGTGGTCGCCGCTGCGGTGTTGCTGCCGGTGGTCGAGCAGTACCGCGTTCCGCGCCCCCCACGCGGGACATCCCGGACGCTCTCCGCCCTACGCCGCCTCAGGGCCGAATGGCTCGGGGGGGTCGCCGCGACCCGGACCGCGCGCACCGCGATGATCCTCCTCGTTCTCTCCGCGACCGTATATTTCGGCGAAGGGGTCTTCGGTACGCTCGCCGCCCCGTTCGTGGTGGCCGTGCTCCACGGTTCCGGACCGGACTATGGCTGGTTTCTCTCGCTCGAGGCGGTCGGCGGGATCCTCGGCGGAGCGCTGGTCGCCTCTCGGGCCCGTCAATGGCGAGCGCACCGTGTCCTGCCGATCGCGTCCGTCACATTCGGCATGCTCGATCTCCTCCTGTTCAACTATCCGTACTGGGACCCTCAGATCGGCTGGGCGTTCCTGATCGTCGTGGCCGTGGGATTCCCGGCCGCCGGCTTCGGGGCCGCGTACGCGTCGCTGCAGCAGACCGCGGTCGGGCCGGAGTTCCGGGGACGCTATCTCTCGTTCGTGCAGACGGTGGCCCTCCTCACGATGGCCTCGGGGGCGCTTTTGGCGTCGTTCCTGGGGAATACGGTCGGCATCGTGCCGCTGCTCGAGATCCAGGGGACCGTCTACGTGGTCGGGGGGCTGTTCGTCGGACTCACAAGGGGTCGCGAGCGGGGTGTTCCCCTCGAGGGGGTCGCTCGGCTGCCCGAGGCTCCGAGTCCTCTCGACTCGGAGCCCTCGTGGCTCCTCGCTGACAACGGCGGGGTGCGCGCGGAGAGCGGATCGAGCCCCGACGCCCTCCCGGCTCGTGACGACGCGAAGGCGATGCAGGGCGGATCGTAGGGACCCCCGGGGACCGCTCGCGCTCGCGCGCCTCCACCCGACCGCCTCCCCGGGCGAGCGGGCGCGCCCCCTACCGTCGACCGACGGGCGCGTCGGCGTGACCGCGATCCCCCGCGCTCCGGCCGAGCGAGCGTCGGCGGGAGGGCGACCGTCTCGGCCGGACCGCGGCCAGGGTCGCCTCTATCGCGAGATGGGCGGCCCGGGTCCCGAGGTGGTCGGCGAGGCCCCCGGGACGAGACTCCCGGGCCCGGGGGGACCGTCGGTCGGTCGTGGCCGCGAAGACGACGTCCCCATCGACCGCGCTGTGGAACGGTACGATCGCGGCGGAGAGACCGGAGTGGACCATGGCGGCGACCCGAGCGAGCACCGGCCGACCGACCGCGAGTTCGGTAACGACGATCGCGAGCGTCGTGTGGGCCGCCCCGCCCCGCGGGACCCGGGTCGGTTGCGGCGGCACGATCGCTCCCCGTGGGCCCCGAGCGCCGGCGACCCACGAACCCGTCCCGGGGTCCCGGACCGCGCCGACCGCGTTCACGACCACGAGGACGCCGAGGGCACCGTAGGCCGGGTCCCGGTTCGCCGCCGCGCCGAGTCCGCCGGCCATTGCGCGGCCGCGACCGAGGTACTTTCCGACCGTCGCGCCCGCGCCGGCACCCACCCGCCCGGTGGCCACCCTTCCGGCCCGGGAGCGTCGGCTCGCCTCGAAGCCGAGCGGCAGATAATCCGGCAACGACCCCGACCGCACGGGCAGGTCGAACAGCGCAGCGCCGGAGATCGGGACCACGACGTTCGGGTTGCGGAACGCGCGGTGGCCCCCGCCGCGTTGGAGGATCTCCGTGCGCACGCCCCGGGCCGCGTCCAAGCCGTAGAGGCTTCCGCCGGAGAAGAAGACCGCCCAGCGACGCCCGAACGTCGCGTCGAGCGACAGGGAGGCGGTGTCGTAGGTCGCCGAGGCACCCCCCCGCACGTCGACGACGGTGGGCGCGGGTCGGTCAAATCGGACGACCGTCACTCCGCTGCCGCCGTCCTCGCTCTCGGCATGGCCGACGGCGACGCCGGGGATCTCACCGAAATCTATCCGGCGCACCGCCACGGGACCGACAGCACGGTCCGGTCCAAAACACTAGGTGGACCGCGGTGCGCGCAGCGGGGATTTATCTCTCACGGGGGTTCCCTAGATTCGGATGAGCCGTACTGCCGCCCCGGCTCCGGCCGGCGAGGTCGCGCCCCCGGGCTTCCGCGTCGCGCGCGACCTCCCGATCGGGCGGCACGCGTTGCTTGCCGCGTTCCCCGGCCTCGACCGGCTCACGCCCGCAGAACGGATGGTGGCCGATCCCAAGGCTCGACACCGCCTATTCTCCGAGACCGAGATCGAGCTCGTCGCCCAGGACCTCTGGATGTACGTCGCTCCGTTCACGGCGCCGGGGGGCGCGCGACGGGAGTGGCGCCCGGTCCTCTCCCCCGACAAGGATTGCATCGTGATCGGCGAGAGCCATCTGCGCACGAGCTCACCCCTGATGCTGTTCATGGACATCTATCACGAGCTCTGCCACGTCCTGCAGCGACGGGATGGGGCCGACCTCTGGCCCCCGGGGGTCAGTTACGTGCGACGCTGGACGGAGGTCGAGGCGTACCGATTCGTCGTGGTGGAGGCCCGGCGCTTCGGGGTCTCGGACGAGTTCCTCCGGGACTATCTTCGCGTCGAGTGGATCTCGGACCGCGAGCATCGCGAACTCTTGCGGACGCTCGACGTACCCGCGAAGTGAACGCCGCGGGCACTCTCCGTCGCCGGGAGCCAGCGCGGACCGGACGCGCTGCGCGAAGAACCGATTCTTTATGCTCCCGACTCCGGAATTCGACTACTTACTCCGGGGGCGATCGGCGTGTCGGTCGACATCAAGGCGCACGTCGTCGTCCGGCCCTCGTCGAGCGACCTCTGGTTCCTCGCGTACCTGCCGCTCGCGATCTCGGACGGGATCGCGACGCCCCTGATCCCGCTGCTCGCGCTCCAGCACTTCGGCGCGACCGCCTTCGCCGTCACGATTATCATCGCGGCGAGCGCGATGAGCCAGGTGCCGTTCACGATCCTCTGGGGCAACCTTTCGGACCGGATCGCCCATCGTAAATTTTTCCTCGTCGGATCGTTCCTCGCCACCGGCGTCAGCATCATCCTGATCGCGCTCGCCCACGATCTCCTGACCTACTTCTGGCTCAACGTCGTCGAGGGGCTCGCCTCCGCCGCGAGCGCGCCGATCGGCACGATGCTCCTGCTCGAGACCCGCCACCGGCGGTGGTGGCCCGCGGACATCGGGCTCTTCGGCCTCATCTCGGGCCTCGGCACGACCGTCGGACTCGCGCTCGGGTTCGTCTGGCTCTTCGTGGTCGGACTCAACCAGCCGGCGATCCAGGTCATGACCGCGCTCCTGATCCTCTCCGGCGTCCTCGCGCTCGTATCGGCCGGGATCGCGTGGGCGTGGATCGAGGAGCCACCGGCCGCGGCCCGCGTCGACCGTCTCAGCGTCGCCGACCTCGTCCACCTCCACCGTGGGGTCGTCGAGCGTCTCCGCCACGTCCGCGCCCGGGTCGTTGGGCTCGTCGACCTCACTCGACCGACCTCCGAGCGGTTGCCGGGGCGGGAGTTCCTCTTCCTCGCCGCGCTCGGGATCATGAGCGTCGGCTTCGACATCTTCTACGGCCCGTTCCCGGTCTTCCTGTGGAAGTCGGCGCACTTCTCCGACGCGGGGGTCTTCATCGTCTACCTCGGCTCGGCGGCGGCGTCGACCGCGCTCTTCTTCCACTCGGGCAAGGCCGTAGACCGGCATTCGCCGAAGTCGGTGTTCCTCGAGTCGCTGGCCGGCCGGATCGTCCTGATGCTCCTCTTCCTGTGGGGGCCGATCTACGTCCTTCTCGGCCTCGGCTCCCCCGGACTCCTCGCGTGGCTCACGCTCCTCAACGCGCTTCTTGGGGTGACCTGGGCGTTCATCAGCACCGCCAGCACGCTCTTCCTCGTCCGCCTCGTCGGGCGGGCGGCCCGTGGACGGGCGCTCGGCCTCTACAACGCGTTCGCCGGCGCGGGGAGCCTCCTCGGTACCCTTGCCGGCGGCTGGCTCTACGCGACCTACGGGGTGCACCTCGCCTACTCGATCGCGGCGATCACGATCCTCGTGGGCGCCGGGGTGCTGCTCGCGATCCCGTACCACCTCTTCCAGCTCCCGCATCACTCCGCGCACCGGGTTCGTCACCTGCACCCCGGCGGGAATTCCCTGCACGCGAGCGCCCGGGCAACGGTACCTCCTCCGCCGGTCCCGATCGGGCGCCGGCCCTGACGGACTACCCGAACATCTCCCAGGTTAGGGTCCGGATCACGTAGCCGAGCGCGAGATTCGCGAGAAAGACCTCGAGCTCGGCCGGGTACTCTCGGATCGTGCACGAGCGGAACCCGAGCTGGCCGACCGCGACCGGTCGCCCCCCGTTCATGACCGCAAAGCGGCCGGTGAGCCGCTCGTTGATCGTGTACGGGATCCCGCCGTACTCGATCGTCATCGGACCGAAGACCGTCGACTCGGTCTTCCATTGCTCCTCGCCCATTCGGATGCGGATCTGGTCCGGCTTCGCCCGATAGGAGACCGTCGAAAAGACCTCCTCGGGCGCGTCGGGTCGGTACGTGATGTAATCCGTCGAGAACAACGCCGCGATCCGCCGCCCGAGGCCCTCCTGGCCGGCCTCGATGGGACGGCAGATCCACGTCTCGCGACCGACCTCGATCTCGATGACGTTCTTCAGGACCCGGGCGGTCGCCTGGATCATCGGGCCCACTCGGGGCGAATCCAACCCTGACGTAATAATGACGGCCCGGCTTCCCCGGGCGTGGTGGAGCCCGTTTGGACCCCGCCCGCCGCCGAACGGGAGCTCGGGCTCGAATTCTATCGCACGCGAACTCCGGGCGTCCCGGGCCGTATCAA
>JAKAVH010000154.1 GCA_021827545.1 Thermoplasmata archaeon | reverse complement strand
ACGCTGCCGGTCGATCGCAGCGCGACCCAGAACCAGACGGATCTCTACATTGCAATCTGGTTCGGCATGACGCTGCGGGACCCGGCGGGCTGGATGAACCAGTGCTTCCTCGAACTCCAGTTCTACCCCGACCAGAGCTACTACAACCCCTCGCCGACGATTCCGACCCTGACGGTGAACGGTCAGTGGATTGGGTTTGCCGTGGCTTGGCAGATCGACCTGGCGAACGGAGCGGAAGACCCGTGCTTTGCGGAACCGCTCTTCTTGAACGGGATTCCGGGCCCCGCCTACCTCAACATGACCGAGGGCGATCAGATCGTCGTGCAGATGACCGGGTATCCGGCCAGCCCGATCGGGGAGCAGATCGCCGTCCACGACCTGACGAACGGCGAGAGTTCGTACGTCACACTGAACACGCCCGGGATCGGGCCGCTCGATCCCGCGTACTCGACCAACAGCTGGCCCGCCGGCCTCCAGTGGACTCCCGGGGGAGAGTACCCCGTGGTCTTCGCCTTCGAAGGAGGGCACAGCTGGAACCCGGCCGTGAATACGAACCCGTACGGCGGATGCAATCCGGGGACCCCGGGGTTGCCCGCGACCCCCTGCGGCACATACGACCCCGGCAGCTGGGCGAACGACACGCTCTCGCCCTGGCAGATTCAGACTCCGACGTTCTTCAACGCCCAGACGACCCAGAAACCCGTCCAAGTAGCATTCACTCAGGACTTCGGCGGGATCTCCATGATCGACACGCTAACGAACGCTTGCCTCGGGAACGAGGGCGGTGCCTGGTGCTCGTATCCGTGGTACAGCTACTCCTGTAGCGCCAACGCCTTCGAATTCGGTGCGACCGACTACCCGACCACGACAACGGATTTCGGCAAGTACGCGGAGTACGCGACCCTCAATCAGTTCCAAACGCAGGCGCTGGGTTGGATCTTCAGCTACGACCCGCCCACGAACTTCTCCATTCCGACCTGCCGTGCCTCCAATACCGGCAACGTGACTGTCGGAACCTCTTACCCGATCCCACTGACGCCCGCGAGTGGGTCGGTGTACTTCCTCCACAGCTATGTTGCGAGCTCGCAATCGTTCGGTCCTCTCCTGCCAGGCAACTACTCGATTTCGGCGCATTCGAACTCGAGTTCCGTGGTGTTCGATGGCTGGGTTACCTCGGGCGACGTATCGGTCACGAATGCAACCGCCAATTGGACGAATCTCCGGGTCGTCGCGGGAACCAGTGGAAGCGTAACGGCGCAATTTGTCCCGCTCACGGGAACCACGGCCCGGGCCGTGGTCACGTTCAACGATGTCGGGGCGACCGGTAGCCACATCGTCATCGATCCCGGTCCATTCTACAAGGATGCATCGTTGGCCACGCGAGCGAACGGAGGAACGCTGGACCTTCTCCCCGGAGTGTACCAGATCCAGGCCGAGCCGGCGCCCGGGAACAACTTTACCGGCTGGTCGATCGGAGGCGGGGGGATTCTATCGACCCTCGCGTTCCCCGCGACGCTCCTCGTGGTACAAGACACGACTCCGATCACGGTGACCGCTCATTATGCCGCGAATCCGCTCACCGCCACTCTCTACCTCGAAGCGTTTGGGCCGGGAACGATCAGCTTTAACCGGGGCCAGATCGGAGCGGCCGGCTTCCCGTACTCTGTAGGGCAAGGAACCGTTCCGATCGGCACGTATCCCATCGTGGCGACACCGGGGCCGGGTGCGACCTTCGAGTATTGGGAGTACCTGAACAATGCGGTGATGGCGGACCCGAACGCCTCTTCGAACCTCACGCTCGAGTCGGGGTTCACGATCGCGCTGGCGGTGTTCGGCTACGCCACGGTCTTCCAATCGAGTAGCGCCGGTCTCGGGAGCGTGTCGGTCTACTCGCTCGCGGGAATGACGCCGGTCAAGCTAGCGGGCCCGACCGACTATACCAACTCGCTCGTCAACGAGCCGGGGGAGCTGATCGGCTTGGTGGCGAACACAACCCCGACGGCGAAAGGAGTCTTCGAAAACTGGTACATTAATGCCCCGACCCAAGCCGCCCTGCTGACGAACCCGACCTCGCCGGTGGCGGTGGTTCTCTTCAACGCTACCGGCAACACGTTGCCGACCGGCATGCTCATCCAGGCAAACTTCACGACCAGTACGAGCGCCTCGGTCACGGTGACGGCTTACAATAGCCCAGCGGGGGCGGGTGAGCTCACGTTCAACGGTGTCACCGTCGCGGCCCCCTCCGCGAATTTTGCTGTCGTTCCGGGTAGCTATCCCGTTCTCACGACCGGCCTAGGATACAACAGTACGCTCGCGGTGACGGCCTCCGGCGGAGTGGCGATTCAGCCGGCCCTGTTCGCCTATGTCGCCGTCGTATCGACGGCCGGCACGATCAACGCGACGTACACGTCGACCATGGTCGGAGCCACGTTCATCGCGATAAGCGGACAGGGCGCGGTCGCGACGATCGACGGCATGACCGTGACCAGCGGCTCGATGACCATGGTCGCCCAGGGCGTGTCGGTGCCGCTCGATCTCACCGTTCTTCCGAACAGCGTTTTCGTCGGCTGGAGTGCTACGCCGGGGGTCATCATCCAGAACCCGTCGAGCCCCCGCACGAGCGTTGTCTTCACCCAGCCGGGAACGGTCTACGCGACTCTGTACACCGTGGCGCCGCCGGTCGCGGCGACGGTATCTTCGCTGCTCGGCGTGCTCTCGACCCCGCTCGCGGCGAACGTGCCGTACACCCTCACCGCCCTCGCCTACGGTCCGTCACCGATCACCTACGCGTGGAACACGGCGCCGACCGGATGCGCGGTGACGACGGCGCCCGAGCTCGCCTGCACGAGTCCGGCCGGGACGTACACCGCGAACGTCACGGCCACGATCGCCGGTCACAGCTTGACGATGAGCACGACCGTGGTCGTGGGGCCGGGACTGGCGATCGCTTCGTTTACCTCGTCCGCTCCGCAGGTGACGGTTTCGAGCGTCCCCGTGACGTTCACGCTGACCGCGAGCGGAGGGAGCGGCGTCTACACCTACGCCTACCGTGGACTCCCCGCGAACTGCACGAGCATGGATGCCCCGACCCTCTCCTGTACCCCGACGGCGACCGGAACGTTCACCGTTGTGGGAACGGTGATGGATTCGTATGGGACCACCCAGCAAAGCTCCGTCAAACTCACAGTGAACGCGACCCCCTCGGTCAGCCTCACTTCGCGGAACACGGACGTTGGCGTCGCAACGACGATCGTCGCCACCGTGGTAGGAGGCACGGGGCCGTTTACCTACCTGTTCACGGGCCTTCCGCCCGGGTGCAGCCCGTCGAGCCCCTCGCAGTCGACGATCACCTGCACGCCGACCGCGGCGGGGACCTACGTGATCACGGTCTCCGCGACCGACTCGGACCGGGTGATGGCAATGGCCACACCGATCGCGCTGGCCGTGGCTCCGGCGATCGCGGTCACCCTCGCGGCGACGACGCCAGTGACGCAGGGGGCGAACGCCGCATTCGTGGCGATTGTGACCGGAGGTACGGGACCGTTCACCTTCTCGTGGACCGGTCTCCCGCCGGGCTGCTCGGGGAACACCGCGGCGATCGGCTGCGCGCCGAACCAGACGGGCACGTTCACGGTGAAGGTCACCGTACAGGACAGTGTGGGGGCGGTCGTGAGCAGTCAGGCGACCGTGGTCGTGAACTCGCCCCCGTCACCAAGCTCGAGCGGTATCAGCCTCTCTTCCGCGACCGGCGTGGCGATCTTGGGCGGCTCCGTGGTGGCGGCGGCGGTCATCCTCGGTGCGGTCGGCTACCTCCTCGGACGGCGAGGCCGGCGCCCGGGGTCTCCCTCCGTGACCGAGCCGTCCGCGCCTCCGACACCGTCGTATCCGCCGTCGCCGCCTCCGCCACCCCCGCCACCCCCGGCGGGAGGCGCCTAGGGCCACTCGGCGGTCGTTACGGGATCGATCTCGGCCGAACCCTTTCCCTTGCGACAAAGAGCGGGCTCAGCCGGTGGTCTTCGCGGCGGTCGCTTCGGAGCCGAGTGCGGCCCATCGCGTCGAACGGCCCGCGATTCGGCGATGAGGACGCAATCTCCATCGGTGAAGCGTCCGAAGCAACACTCCCAGTGTGGGCCGTTCGCTTCGGGGACGGCGCTTAAGATCCGGCGAGCTCGGCGCGACGAGCTCTCCCTCCTCGTTCGCCACCGGGATCGTATGTATCGTTCGTTCCGACGGCGCTACTCGGAGGCAGCGTTGGCCGATCATCGCCGGGAATACCGGCGCTGGCTGGCCGCTCGCCTAGCTCGTCGGGAAGCGGTCGCATACGTGGCAGAGCGTTCCAGGGGGGAGGTCGTCGCATCGGGCGTGCTTTGGTGGCGCGCGGACCATCCGCGATCGACGGTGTCGGTGCCGGTCGAGGCTCATGTGATGTCGGTGTTCACGGACCGCCGGTACCGGCGTCGCGGGGCGGCCACCGCGCTCGTCCGGACGATGATCCGAGCCGCCCGCGAGCGCGGCGTGGCCCGGGTCGCGCTGCCCGCCTCTCGAATGGGGCGGGGGATCTACGCCCGTCTCGGCTTCGAGCCGACGAGCGAGATGCGGCTCGTGCTGCGCGGAAGACGCTCACCCCGCGCCCGTCGCGGTTGAGCGTCGCACGGCCCGGGTGATTGCGGGAACGATCGCGAAGAGATCACCGACCACACCGTAATCCGCGATCTTGAAGATCGGGGCTGAGGGATCTGAGTTGATCGCCACGATCACGCGCGCTCCGACCATCCCGACGACGTGCTGGATCGCTCCCGAGATTCCCACGGCGATGTAGAGCTGCGGCGTCACGGTCTTTCCGGTCTGCCCGACCTGCTCGCTCGTCGGGCGCCACCCGGCGTCCGTGACCGCCCGGGAAGCGCCGACGGCCGCGCCGAGCGCCCGGGCCAGCTCTTCGATGACCGCAAACCGCTCCGGCGAACCGACACCGCGGCCGCCGGCGACCACGATGGACGCGTCGGTGAGCGACGGGCCGCTACCGGCGGGGATCGACCGGACCCCGACGCGTCGAGTGGTCGGGGACGCCTCGGGGACGTCGAGCTTCGTGGACGCGGGGCCCGCGTTCGCCCCGGTCGAGGGCATCGAGGCGGCCGGTTCGGCGTGGGCGCGGAGCGTGACCACGTGGCGGGGGCCGACGAGACGGTATCGCTCGACCGCCCGACCGCCGAAAACGGGACGCGAGACCTCGAGCGGTCCGCCCGGGTCGTCGACGGCCAGCAGCGCGGTGGCCCCGGTCGCAATCCCCGCCTCCCAGCGTCCCGCGAGCGCGGCGGCCACGTCGCGGTCGGCCGGAGAGTCCGCGAACAAGACGAGCGAGGCGCGGTGGGCATCGACCACCCGCATCAGCCACTCCGCCGCACGCACCGGCCCACCCGTGGGAGCGAGGTCGTCGGTCGGTTCAAAGACGGTACCTATCGGGTATCCATTCGGCGACGACCCGTCCGTCGGACCGAGACGCGCCGCCGCGACATCGGAGGCCGGCGCGAATCGCATCGCGTGGGCGAGGAGTTCCCGGGCGCGATCGGTCGACGCTCCGGGGGCGGACGGCTCGACCACAAGGACCCGGCGAGGCTCGGTCATGGCAGTACGTGCGCCTCGTCCCGCAAAAGTCGTACCAGCTTCTCGGCGACTTCGTCCGGTGTCTGGCCGTCGATGATCTTAGCCCCGGTCCGGGGGGAAGGGAGTTGAAACCGGAATCGCTCGATCCGAGCATCCGATGGGTGTTCGCCCGCGAGGTCGCCGATCGCGACCCGCTCGATCGGAAGGCGACGGGACTTGAGAATGTTCGGAAGCTTCGCCGTCCTCGGGTCGTTCCACGCCTGTTGGAGGCCGATGACGATCGGCACGGAGCTCTCCCACGATTCGACGCTGTCGGCGAGCACGCGGTCGAACGTCACGCCGCCGGCCGTCGACCACCTTAGATTCGTGACGCCGCCAAAGCCGGGCACACCAAGCATCGCCGCGAGGGCCAGGGGGACAACGCCCGACTCCTCGTCCAACGACTGCTTGCCGGCGATCACGAGACCGATCGGTTCTCGCCGCAAGAAAGCGGCGAGCGCCCGCGCGACCCCGACCGGGTCGCCGAGCGCTTCGGCCGGGGCCTCGATCCAGCTGGCCCGATCGCAGCCGAGGGCGAGCGCGCTCCGCAGGACCTCCTCCGTTCGGGGCGCGGGTCCGAGGCTCAGCGCCCGTACGGTGGTCCCGGGCGCGCTTTCCTTCAAGAGGAGCGCCTGTTCGACCGCGGATTCGTCGTAGCCGGCAAGGACGAATTTCACCCCCTCTTCGTCCCAGCGACGGCCGTCCGCGCTGGGCCGCAGACGCGTCTCGGCTTCGGGGAC
>JAKAVH010000193.1 GCA_021827545.1 Thermoplasmata archaeon | reverse complement strand
GGCAACATAGTCTTCGACGCGCTCATGGGCGTTCCTCGGACCCGAGCGGATCGGACGCCGCGAGCCGTGCCGCGATCGCCCGGATCGTGCGCGCCGTGATCGCGACGTCCTCCGCCGGGATCCCCGCGAGGATCTTGCGGAGGCTCACGTCGAACCCGCGCCAGACGGCATCGAGCGCCCGCCGTCCCTTCGGGGTGACCGCGAGCACGATCTGGCGACGGTCGCCCGGCGAAGGGCGACGCACGACGTAGCCGGAGGCCACGAGCTGGTCGACCGACGCCGTGCACGCGGCCGGGGTCACCCCGAGACGGCGGGCGAGCTCGCCGGGATGCGGCCCGTGCCCCTGGTCGAGATGGTGGAGGGACCAGAACGTGGACGGCGCGAGCCCCGCCTCGGCGAGGCGCGGGGTCAGCCGCTGAAGGAGGGCGCGGGAGATATCCCGGATCGGTTCGAGCAGGTCGGACTCGGAGATCTTGAGCTCGGGGACCGGGACCGTCGAGGGCATCGTGGATCGTCGTCGGCAAATACTTCGCGTAGTTGAAGTTTTTGTGACCGAACAATTCGGTAGATGAACGAAATGCCCCGCTAGGGGAGCGCGTACCGGGCGAGGTCGATCAGATCCCGCAGCGTCGGGCCCCCGGTCGCCGCGGCGGCGGCTCCCCACTCCGCCCGGATCGCCCCGTTCGGGAACGCGGCATCGGCGCCGGCGGCTCGCGCCACCAGGCGCGGGACTAGCCCCCGCCGGTCGATCTCGAGCACGAGGACGAGCGCGCCGAGGGGGCCCGAGTCGACCTGCACGCTTGCCCGCGGCGGCCGGCCCCACGACTCGACCCGGGCCTCCTCGTCGTTCAGGTGCGCAATCCGGGCCGAATGGCGCCGCGCCCCCGCCGGTCCGGGGGGCGCGTCGCGCCAGGCGATCTTCGGACCGGCGCTACGGAACCGCGCCCGGAGGCCGGCGTCGATCGGAAGCGCCGAAGCGTCCGGACCGCTCATTCGGCGACCCTCCGGCCCCGCCAGAGGAGGCAGTCGGGCCGCACGGAGCACGGTCCGCAGACGGCGAGGTCCCGCTCCTTCGGGCAGTCGCCCGAGATGCCGGTGTGGCAGAGGACGAAGTCGAATCGGACCGGGTCGAGGGGATCGATGCGCCGGAGCGCCTCGCTGACCTCCTCGACCGCCGACCAGGAGCGGGTACGTCGCGCCGTGAGCCCGAGATGGTAGCCGATCCAGTGCACGTGCTGGTCGAGCGGGACCCGGAGGGCCCCGGTCGGGACCCGACGCCAGCAGCCGAGGTCGGGAGTGCCGGATCGGACCATCCAGCGAACGAACAGCGTGAGGCGCTTGCAGGGGCTCCCCGGGGCGTCGAGGGGGCTCGGGAAGAGCGCCCGGTACCCCGGCGGGGACCGACCGCTCCCGCGCAACGTACGGGCGAGGGTGTCGAGGCCGGCCGCAAACCCCCTCTCCTCGAAGCCGAGGAGGAACGCGGTCTCGAGCGAGCGATGCCCGCCGTAGTAGCGGCCCAGGACGGAGCCGAGATGGGCGAGCTGGTCGCCCCGGATCCATCGGTGACGGAACCCGGCGAGGAGCCGCGCGCGCTCCCGCGTCCGATCGGGGTCGACGAGCCGCGCGACGTCCCCGTGGACCAGCTCCGAGAGACGGCCGATCGCGCCTCGGATCGCGGTCGTGTTGCCGATCGCGAGCGTCGCCCCAAAGATCCCTGCGACCTCGGCGCGGAACGGGTCCCACGCGAGCGGCCGGAGCGCGGAGATCGGGTCGTCCTCGAGCGAGCGAGCGAAGGGAAATCGCGCGTAGAGTGCCTCGAGGTGCCGGGGGAACTCCGGTGTCGGGCGGTGGGCGCGCACGGCGCTCCGACCCGGCGCTCGGATTTACGCTTGCCCGCGCCCGGGGGTTCGCGGGGGATCCTCGGGAGGGCTAACTAGCTCCGGCGGATACCCCCAGCATGACCGGCCCGCCGGTCGAGGTCCGGCCGACGATCGACCGTACCTGGCTTGAACGGGCGTGCGCCGAGGACCCGATCGCGCACGCCTTCGCGCTCTGGGACCTCGAGCGGGACCCGGGCCGTATCCGGTTCTTCTCGGCCGTCCGGGGCTCCGAGACCGTCGGCTATCTGCTGGTCTGGCTGGGACACCCGACCACCGCGATCGTCCACTGGTGCGGCCGCGACCCGGCGGCCCGGGCCCTGACCGCGTCGCTCCCCGAGCGACCGTGCGTGGTGATCCTTCCCGAGGAGGCCGTTCCGTGGGTCGAGGCCGCGCGCGGCGCCGGACACCGCTACCCGCTCCTCGCCTTCGCCCACGACGCGGCGCTTCGACCGGTCGGCCCACGGGCGCGTCCTGAGGAGGTACGACCGCTCACGCGGTCCGACGTCCCGCGGCTTAGGGAGTGGGCCCGGCGGCAGAGCGACCCGGTCGTGCGCGAGTACCCGTACCTCGACCCGGAGGCCGAGCTGACGTGGGGGGCGTTCGAAGGGGACCGGCTCGTCGGGGCGGCCCGGGCGGAGGTCCGGCTGCCCCGGGTCTGGATCCTCGGCGGCGTCTACGTCGAGGGGGAGTCCCGCCGCCGGGGCCGGGGCCGCGCGCTCGTCGAGGAGGTCCTCCGCGCCGCCGGAGCTGCCCGGGCGCGCGTCGCGCTCTACGTCCGGGAGGACCGCGTGGCCGCCCGTGCACTCTACGAGAGCCTCGGGTTCCGACCGGTCGACCGCCGCGTCTGGCTCGACCTCGGATCCGGGCTCGTCCCGTGAGGCTCCGGGGCGCCCGCAAGGTATCTCTGTCCCGGTGGCTCTCCCTCGGGGCCCGATGCCCTCGAACGCCGAGGCCGCGGAGATCTTTCGGAGCATCGCGGACCTGCTCGACGTCCTCGGCGAGAAGTTCAAGCCCGAGGCGTACCGCCGTGCCGCCCGGTCGATCGAGACCCTGACCGAGGACCTCGCCCGAGTCGCCGCCCGCCGCGAGCTCCGCACGATCCCCGGCGTCGGGGAGGCGATCGAAGAGAAGCTCGGCGAGTACCTCGCCACGGGCCGGGTCGCCTACTACGAGCGGCTGAAGCGGGAGGTGCCGCCCGGGATCGTCGAGCTCCTGCGACTCCCCGGACTCGGACCGAAGACCGCCCGGCGCTTCTGGGTCGAGCTCGGGGTGGAGGGGCCGGCGGAGCTCGAGGAGGCGATCGCCGCCGGCCGGCTCGAGGGGCGCGTCGGCTTCGGCCCGAAGAAGATTGCGCAGGTCCGCGCAGCGCTCGGGACGGCCCGGGCGGCCCCGGCCGGGTCCGGCGGCCGTCCGCCGATCGAGGAGGTCTATCCGATCGCCGAGCGGCTCGTCGCGGCGCTGCGCGCCGTGCCCGGGGTCGAACGGGCGGAGGCGGCCGGCAGCTTCCGTCGCGGCCGGGAGACCGTCGGAGACCTCGACATCCTCGCGACCTCGGAGGCGCCGGAGCGCGTCTTCGACACGTTCTCGGCGCTGCCGGACGTTCGCGAGGTCCGGCTTCGGGGAACCACGAAGGAGACGGTCGTCCTCCGCCACGGCCTCCAGGTCGATCTGCGGGTCGTCGAGCCGGCGGCGTTCGGCGCCGCCCTCCAGTACTTCACCGGTTCGAAGGACCACAACGTCCACCTGCGTTCGATCGCCCGCGACCGCGGGCTCAAGGTCAATGAGTACGGCGTGTTCCGGGGCGACGAGCGCCTCGCCGGCCGAACCGAGGAGGAGGTCTACGGAGCGCTCGGTCTCCCCTACATCCCGCCCGAGCTCCGCGAGGACCGGGGGGAGATCGAGGCGGCAGCGAAGGGCGTGGTGCCCCGCCTCGTGGAGGCGGAGGACGTCCGCGAGGACCTCCACGTGCACCTGCCCCCCTCCGCCACGGTCGCCGAGGCTGAGGCGCTGCTCGACCGTGCTCGCGGGCGGCGCCTCCGATTCCTCGGGATCGTGGTGGCGGGGACGGACCTCGCCGGGAACGCGATCCAACTCTCTTTGGCCGTGGAGCGCGCGCTCCGGTCGGGGGGCGGCCTCCGCGTCGGCCGGGTGCTCGAGGAGGTGTACGGCGAGGCCCCCGACATCCACCAGGGGTCCCCCGGGGCCGAGTACCGGATCGTCCGGCCCCGGGCGGGGCCGTTGCCGCCCGGCCGGGAGATTAGCGGCGGGGGGCTTCCGATCGGCGTTGTCGCGCACCTCGGCCCGGGCCGGGACGGATCGCCCGAGCGCCTCGCCGGGTGGGTCGCCTGGGCCCGGGCCCAGGGGGCGGGGGTCGAGGTAGGTCCGGGACCGGAGCGGCTCGACTCGACGGCGGCCCGACTCGCGCGGGAGGCCGGCGCACGGCTTGCGCTTCCGTCGGGGTGCGGGGCCGGGACCGACGCGACGACCGCCGCGATCGCGCTCGGCTTCGCGCGCCGCGCGGGCGCCGGATCGGCCGACCTTGCCACCGCCCCGCTCGGCCCGTCGGCAGATCGCGCGCGGTCTACGGCACGTCGCTAAATCCGGTCGGTGCCGTCGACCGGCCGCCCGAGATCGCGAGCCCGCCGTCGGAGGCGCAACGGGCGCAGCGTTCGCACCGATGGGCGGCCGGGGCGGTCTCGTGGCGCCAGTAGCAGTCCGTGCAGAGGGGACGCCCGCAGCCCCAGCAGAGCGAGGGCATCGCTCGCACGACGACCGGAGTCGCGCAGCTGACGCAGGACGCGGGCGCGCCGGCCGGGCCCGTGCGGTACGGCGGAGGCTCGCGCAGGCGGGGACTCCGCTCGAAGGGAGGGATCTCCGTCCCCGGGGGAGCCGTCTCCGTTCGGGAGGGTCCGAGCCGCATGGTGCGGAGGGCGAGCGAGTGGCCCCTCTTAACGGTCGAGCCCGGTCGGTACGGTTGCCGCTGGACCCGGAGGTTCATCTACTGTTCCCCAGCTGTTCGGCTCGTGTCCGACGGCCGGGCGTACCCGCGGTCGTACGCGTCGCCTCCGCGCTACCGGTCCGCTCCCATTGACGAGGCCGCGGCCCGACGGTCCCACGCCGCCGTACCGGTGGCGGTGGCGATCATCCTCGTCGGACTCTACCTGGGGGAGTACACGTTCCTCGCGCCGGGGCTCCTCGGCCTCGCCCTGCTCGTCTCGGGGTTCTCGTTCCTGTCGACCCGGGTGAACCCGCTGAGCCCCCACTTCTACCTGACGCGCAAGCCGAGCTGGGCCGCGGTCGGGGTCGTCTTCCTCGGCGCGCTGCTCCTGCTCGGCGACGCCTACTCGCTCTTCCTGGGCGCGGCCACCGTGCCGCACCTCTTCGGCCTGTAGCGGCCCGAGCGCCGTTGCCTACGCCGCGACCATCCGCTCGAGCGCGCGGCGGGCGCGATCGGCGACGTCCTGCGGCACGTCGATCTCGTACCGGAGCTCGGCGAGGGAGTCGCGGACGTCCTCGAGCGAGATCTCCTTCATGTACGGACAGATCGCGCCGCTGTCGATCGGGGAGAACCGGGTCGTCGGGTTGAGCTTGTGCATCCGGTGGAGGATGCCGACCTCGGTCGCGACCAGGACCTCGGGCGCCCGGGTCTCCTCGGCGAAGCGGAGCATCCCGTCGGTCGACAGCACCCGATCGACGTAGGGAAGCACCTGGGAGGCGCACCCGCACTCCGGGTGGGCGATCAGCGGAGCGCCGGGGTGATCGGCGCGGGCGTGGGCCAGCACCTCGGGACGCAGCTTCGCATGGACGGGGCAGTCGCCGACCCACAGGTGCATCGAACGGCCGGTCCGGCGTCGTACGTAGTCGCCGAGGAACATGTCCGGCAGGAAGAGGATCTCCTGGTCCGGGGGGATCTGCTCGACGACCTTGATCGCGTTCGAGCTCGTGCAGCAGTAGTCGGACTCCGCCTTCACCTCCGCGGAGGTGTTGATGTAGGCGACCACGGCGGCGCCGGGGTGCTCGGCCTTCCACGCCCGCAGCTGCTCGGCCGTGATCGAGTCGGAGAGCCCGCACCCCGCCTTGAGGTCCGGGAGGAGGACCGTCCGCGCCGGGTTCAGGATCTTCGCCGTCTCGGCCATGAACCGCACGCCGGCAAAGACGATCACCGCGCGGTCGGACTCCATCGCCTTGCGGGAGAGGTAGAGCGAGTCCCCCACGAAGTCGGCGACGTCCTGGACCTCGGGCCGCTGGTAGTTGTGGGCGAGCAGCACGGCGTTCCGCGCGTCCTTGAGCCGGAGGACCTCCTCCGCGAGCGACATCGTCCTCCCTTTGCTAGTCGGCGGGCCGACTTAAGCGAGCGGGGCGGAGCGTGAGATGGAACGGCACGGCCGGGGCCGAATGCGTCAGCGTCCCCAGGCTCGCCGCGTCGGCGCCGACCGCGCGGTAGCGACCGAGGTTCGCCGCGGTGAGCCCGCCCGAGAGCTCGATCCAGCGACCCCGGCGCAGTCCGGCGCGCTCGAGCGCGCGGACGATCCGGCGCGCCTCCGAC
>JAKAVH010000129.1 GCA_021827545.1 Thermoplasmata archaeon | reverse complement strand
GCCACGTAGACCAACCGATTCTGCGCATCGTAGGCCAGCGCGACCGGACCCGACCCAAACAGACCGTACGGCAACGAAATCACGCCCTGCACCGCGCCCGTCGACGCGTTCACCACCATCACGTCCTGCGGGTAGGACCCCACCAGCAGCGACCCCGTGGCCGGGTCATACACCACCGCCGTCGGCTCGGCGCCGGTCAGCACCGTCCCGACTACCGTCTTCGTCCCTCCATCGATCACGCTCAGCTCGTTCGAGGACGGCTCCGTCACATACACCGCCCCCGTTCCCTCGTCAAACGCCACCCCCTCGGAAGGCGACGGAACGGCGATCGTCGCTGCCACCGTGTTCGTCGTCCCGTTGATCACGCTCACATTCTGCGCGCCCAAATCCGCCACATACACCGCTTGGGTGGCCGCATCATACGCCATCCCGCTCGGTTCCACTCCCACCGGCACCACACTAACCACGGCCTGCAGCGTCCCGTTCACCACCGCTACTGCACCTCCTGCGCCTACTGTGCCGGGCAGTGGCTGAGGAACCCCGTTAAACACGATGTCTGGCGTAGTAAGCGACACATACACGAATTGGTTGGCCGGATCGAAGACGACCGACTGCGGCTCAAACGCGGGCGGCAGAATCACATTGCCGACAACCCGGTTCGATACCGTGTCGATCACCGTCAGGTTCGACGTGAAACCGCCATGGTTCCACACATAGACATCCCGGTTCGCCCCATCATACGCCAAGCCGAATGGAAAAGTTCCTCCTCCCACCGGAATCGAGGCCACCACCGTGTTCGTCATCCCGTTGATCACGCTCACATTGGAAGAGTATTCGTTCGCGACGTACAGCTCCCCGTTCGCCGGATCATAGCAGATCCCCACAGGCACATTGCCGGCCGGGATCGTCCCGACTACCGTGTTCGTCGTCCCGTTGATCACGCTCACACTGTCGGATCCACTCTCGGTCACGTAGATCAGCTCGTTCGCCGCGTCATAGACCACACCCGTAGGCAAAGAATCCAGGGGGAAGGAGATGGCGTCCACCACCTCGTTCGTCGTCGTGTTGACGACACTCACCAGTGACGGAAAATAATCGGAATCGGCGACATACAGCTCGTGATTCGCCGCATCATAGGCGGCCTGAGACGGATCGAGCCCGTTCCCCGGCTCGAAGTTCCCCGGCACCGTCGTGCCGTTGAACAACACCAACGTCGACGTCACAACCTGGCCGTTCCCGACAACCCCTGCGGACACCGGCAAGGCGCCGACTCCCGATCCGAGCCCGGGCCCGCCTCGACCCCCCGATGCGCCCCCAGCACCGCCCCCGCTGACCAGCAGCGCCGCCATCACCAGCAACGATACGGTCCCCAGCACCCCCCAACGGCTCCGCCGACGGGGAGGGCTCCGCAGGGATCTTCGGCTTCCGACCGGCTCGTCGGCGCCCCCGACCCCGGGCGGCCCGACCTCCCGCCCCCTCCGTTCTGAAGATCGTCCGGGCGCGCCGACCGCTCCGCGACCGGAGTCTCCCCGCCCCGGGATCGTCGCGAACCCGAAAGACGCCGACCAATCAGGCCTCACACCGGTCAACCCCCCCTCACCCGGCTTGCCTCCGAGAACGCCGGCGACGCGCGACCAGCGCTCCGCCTCCGATCCCGGCGCCAGTCCCACCGAGCGCCACCGCGACGAGCCCGGCACTACCGCCTCCGCCGGACGGGGGCGCGACCACCTCCACCGTGAACTGGGCCGTCGCCGTCCGACCGTACGGGTCGGTGACATCGACCGTCACCAAATACGAGCCGGGAGCCGAATACCGATGGGACGTCGTGTTCTGCGTCGTCACGTTGACGGTCCCGTCGCCGAACGACCAGGCATAGGCGTAGCCGGCCGATCCGACCGGCACCCGGATCACGGCCCCGAACTGAACGGACGCGCCGACGTAGGCCACGGAAGGGCCGACCACGACCACGGAGGGAGCCACGGGCTCGAACAGCGCCGTCAACTCCCCGGCCCCCGAGACGTTGAGGACCGCGGCGCGAATCGAAAGATTCCCGGAAGCGTTCCATCCTTCGAACGCGCTGGTGGCGCACGGGACGGCGTCCAGCGGATACTCGCCGCTCTCCAACCGTATGGCTGACGACGCGGAGAGCTTCTCTCCGCCGACGACCACCGCGCCACACCCTCGACCTTCCAGCGAAACCCCCACCGAATAGATGGCCGGCGCGAACGTCACGGTGAGCATGCCGGGCCCGGCCACGGTCAACTCTCCGGTCCCGTTCAGCTGCACCGTGGGAGAGGTCGCGTAGCCCGCGAAGACGTGAAACGCACACGGCTCGGGGGTGATCCGGTAGGAGACCCCGGCCACGAGCGTGGCGAGCCCCCCGCCGGCGTAGGTGGAACCCCCGATCTCGAGACCCCCGCATCCCGCCGGCTCCGTGTGGATCAGCAGGGGCACGATAGGGCCGAACGTCGCTTCAATGGAGCCGGAGCCATTGAGCCAAGCCGTGTTGCCCACAACCGTGATCCCCCCGGTGCTGGACCAGCCGGCAAGCGCGTAGCCACGGCACCCGGACGCGCCCAGCGCTTCGACGGCGCTCGGTTCGAAGTAACCGTACCCCCCATTGGCGTAGGTCGTTCCGTTGAATCGGATGAGGCCGCAGTCGGCCGGATCCGTCTCGAACCCGACGAAAACGTGCGGAGATCCGGGGAGCGACACGACGAGCAGCGCGCCCGATCCGTTGACCTCCACCGTGGTGCCGATCATGGTCAACCCGCCGGAGGCGCTCGCCGCCTCGACGTAATGCCCCGAACAAGAATAGGGGGTGGCCGTGAACGCCGTGTGGTTGGTGACGGGAAAGAGCGAGCCGTCCGGATACCGCTTCCCGTCGACTTCCACGCCCCCGCAGCCGGTCGGCTCCGTCGCCACGCGCACCAGCGTGAGCCGATAGTTATTCTCGGTAATCGTGCCCGGTCCGCTGACCTGCATAGCGGAACCGACCGGACGGATCCCCGACGAGGTGGTGAAGTTCACGAATCCATATCCCGTACACGGGTCGGGCCGGACGGGATACGTACCCGCCACGACTGCGATCGATTCGTTTGTCGTGTAGTTCGCTCCCCCCCAGCCAATCCCGCCGCAGCTCGTCGGCTCGGTGACAAAACGCACTGTGAACGAGGTGGCGTTCGGCACGTAGGCAGCGGCCAAGGAGCCGTTCGAAAAGGCCGTGAGCGTGGGACCATCGATCGACAAGTTCCCCGAAACGGTCCATCCGGCGAACGAGTCGCCGGGACACCCTCCGGAAGCGGCCAACGCGGAAGGAACCCCGAGGGTCAGGGTCGCGGTCGAGCCGTTCCCCCACGCGACTCCGCCAATGCGGACGGGGCCGCATCGGGCCGGGGTGATCTCGACCGTGACGTTGACCGGCGGAGGAACGTACCGGAAGACGGCCGTGAGCACCCCCTCGCCCCTCACTTCGATCGAGGTCGATGGGCTAGCCGGGGCGGCGACCGTTACCTCGGGCGAAGCGGTCCAGGCGCTGAACGTGTGCGCGTAGCAGGAGGAGGCCACTACCGGGTACGATCCGGGCGGGAGGGCAAGGGTCGTTCCGTTTGCGTAGACCCCGCCCGCGAGCGCGACGGTGCCGCAGGAGCTCGGCACGGTGACGACCGTCACGGGGTAACGCGGGAGCGGGCCCCGGTTCACGGTCCGCGGACCCGAGGCGACCGTGGCCCCCGCGGCGTTCGTCGCCTCGACTCGATAGATGAGCGTTCCGTTGGGTCCGGCCGGCACGGCTCCTTCATACGTGCCGCTGGTCGCGGTGCCGTTGGCAAGGTGCATCGGCACCGGCGGTCCGAAGATGCCGTTCAGCGTGTAGTTGAGCTCGACGGCCCGCACGCTGCCCAGGTCACTCACGTTCGCCGAGACATTCACCGGCTCGCCGCTCGGGACAAACCCGAACCGACTCGAGTCGGCCACCCCGCTCACGATGAGAGGCGTAAGGTCCCGCGCGAACGCGTCACCGGTGTATTGAGTGGTCTCTCCGAACGCCGCGCGGGTCCAGGGGTAGGAAGTGCCGAAATCGAGACCGCTCGAGTTGAGCGAGAAGTACGGATAGAAGCCGTTCCCGCCGGAGCTCGTGAAGTCGGTGCAGGTCGCCACGATGGCTTGGCCGGGAGGGCTCGGGTCGCAAACTCCCGAAGCCGACAGGGGCGAGAAGTACCGATAATTACCGCTATACGCGGACCCGTTCCAGAAGAGCGGCGGCCCCCAGAACGGGGGCGGCTGCCGGGCCCACCCCCCGCTATCGTACGACAGACAGCTCCCGGCGTAACTAACAGAAGCGACCGGGCAGGGGTCGATCCCGACCCCGAGCCCGTACGGAAGACCCCACCTCAAAGTGCACACGTCGGGACAGGCGGCGCTGTACGCGGCGTTGAACGTCGAGGTCCCCGTCCTCGCGCTGTTCAACTGAATCACTTCGTCCGGAGTCTCTAGGGAGCTTCCCACGAGGCTCGCGTTGGCGTAAATCGTGAGCCCGGTCAGATTCTGCCCGCCGGCCACCACCGGCACTGCGGGCTGAACGAAGGTGAGATTGAGCCACGAACCGCCGGGCAACCCCGGCAGCAACGGCGGGAGCGGGGACGGAAGAGCGGCCGGCGGGAACACCTCGATCGGGTTGCCCCCGGCCAGGTCATCGATCTCGCAGAAATAGGCATTGTCCCACGAGAGGTTCAGCGAAGTGGACGGACATCCAGCCGCCGCGTAGGCGGAGGCGTTCACGAGAGAAAGCACGGCGATGCTGATCGTCCAGTTGACGGTTCCCGAATTGCCGGATGCGGGCAGGGCGTCGACCTCAAGGTACGATTGGTTCCCGACGGACGCGGCATCGCCCGTCACGACCATCCCGACGTACATCCCCGCCAGCACGCCTCCGGTCAGCGGCTGGAGAGCCGGAAGGTGCCAGGGCAGTGTCCATCGATCGCCGGACCCTGAAACGTTGGAGGAGAAGGTGGCGTGAATCTCGTCAACTGCGACCAGCCCACACGGGCCCTGCGAGTAGAAGTTCGGATCCAGCGGCCAGATTCCCCCGGGAAGAGCCGCGTAGCTAGGATAGCCGGAGCCGCAGGTCAATGATCCGGCTCCTCCCGCCACGTGTTGCACCGACGTCGGCGCAGGCGGGAGCGCTGCGACGGAGCCCGGGCCGATGGAGAAGACAGGCCCGACGAGCACGGAGACCAGGCCCAAGAAGGCCACAAGCACCGCCGCGGAGACCGCGAGCCGACGGGGCGCGCAGCCGATCGCCGAGGTCACGGAAACCCCTCCTCCGGCGTGCTCGTCTCGTCTCCGCCGAGGCGACCTCGCCGTTCCTGATCTCCGGGCCGAAACACCTCGACGCCCGGCATCGACAGCACCGGCCGGTCGGTGGCCCGCGAGGGGTGGGTCCTAGATCGCCCGTAGCGCGTCCAGCCCACCGTGGCTAGGATCCCACCGACCACCGCGAGGGTCACCTCGATCCACGGCGCCCCGATCACACCGGACCACGCCGGCCGAAAGATCCCGAGGGCGAACACGAGAACTCCGGTCACGCCGACCCCCAACCACATCGAGGCCGGGGAGAGCCCGCTCCGAGCCGGCTGCCGCGGGCCGGTCGCCTTGACCTCGGAAGACCGCATCGACCTTCCCTGCCTCCCGCGCCACGCGTCCGCTTACCCTCGAGTTCCGTACGATCGCATGAACTCCTCCGCCCATGCGAGCGTCTCCGCGGTGATCGACGACTTGGTCTTCGCCAAGGCCTCCAGAAGGTCGGATTGCCGGACGCCGATGACAGATGCGGCCGTCTTCTCTCCCCCCGGGGGAGGCGGCCGCACAACCGTGGCCCGGCCGTCCGACCGCTCGCTCTCGAGTTGGCGGCGAAGCGCGATCAGCTTCGCCTCGTCGATCACGCTGCCGATGTCGGCTCCCGACAGCCCGGCGCTCCGCTCCGCCAAGAGGGCGTAATCAATCTCTCCGTCGATAGGCACGCCGCGCAGATGGATCCGGAAGATGTCGGCCCGGGCGGCCCGGTCCGGGGGCGGCACATAGAAGATCTTGTCGAACCGACCGGGACGTAGCAGGGCGGGGTCGAGCGTCTGCGGTCGGTTCGTGGTCGCGATCAAAATCACTTTGTCCTTCGGGCGGAGACCGTCCATCTCGGTCAGGAATTGGCTCACGGCGCGCGACACTTCGGGCGTCCGCATCGACTCCTTGCTGGCGAGGGCATCGATCTCGTCGAAGAACACAATCGACGGCGCGTTCTCCCGGGCCCGGTAGAGAATCTCCCGGACGGCGGCTTCGCTCTCGCCGGCGAGCGCGCTCACGAGCTCGGGCCCGTTGATGATCTGCATCGGCACGTTGAGCTCGTTGGCCGCCGCCCTCATGACGTGCGTCTTGCCGCATCCCGGAGGTCCGAA
>JAKAVH010000033.1 GCA_021827545.1 Thermoplasmata archaeon | reverse complement strand
GGTGCGGACATGCGACTCGACCCCCCCCGTATGCGGCGCGAAGAACGGGCAGACGTGTACGATCTTCACGAGCCCTCGGGGGCGAACGCCGCCGCGTCGGGATTACGGCCGGCCACGGCTGAGCTTACGCGGGATCTTTCGAGGAGGCCAACGCAACCGGTCCACTCTCGCGTGTCTGGAGCAGCGCGCTCGGCGGAAGGTCGGTCAGATCGACCCCCTTCATCGCGGCCCCGAGTCCGCTGCTCACCCGGGCGAGCAGTTCCGCGTCGTCGTAGTGGGTCGACGCTTCCACGATCGCGCGCGCGACCTTCGCCGGATTCTCCGACTTGAAGATCCCGCTCCCGACGAACACGCCGTCGACCCCGAGCCACCGGCAGAGCGCGGCGTCCGCGGGGGTAGCGATCCCTCCCGCGGCGAAGTTCACGACGGGCAGCCGTCCGAGATTGCGGACGTCTCGCAGCGCCGCTTCGCTCACGCGCTCGTTCCGGGCCCACTGGCGCGCCTTCGGCCATGGGAGCCGACGGACCCGCTCGATGTCGTCGGCCAGCTGGCGGATGTGGCGCACCGCCTCGACCACGTTACCCGTCCCGGCCTCGCCCTTCGTACGGATCATCGCCGCCCCTTCGTCGATCCGGCGGAGTGCCTCGCCGAGATTCCGGGCCCCGCAGACGAACGGAACGGTGAAGTCGGTCTTGCGGACATGGTGGAACGGATCGGCGGGCGTGAGCACCTCTGACTCGTCGATCATGTCGACCCCCAAGGCTTCGAGGATGCGGGCCTCCGCGGTGTGGCCGATGCGGCATTTGGCCATCACCGGGATCGACACCGTCTCCTGGATCTCGCGAATCTTATGGGGGTCGGCCATCCGGGCGACGCCGCCGCTGGCGCGGATGTCGGCGGGCACTCGCTCGAGCGCCATGACCGCGACGGCCCCCGCCTCTTCGGCAATCGCGGCCTGTTCGGCCGTCGTCACGTCCATGATCACCCCGCCCTGTTGCATCCGGGCAAACCCCCGCTTCAACAGCTCGGTGCCGTGCCGAAGCTCCTCGAGTCGCGTCGCCATCGGTCGTCCTAGCGAACAGTTACCGTTCCAGCCTATTTGACCTTGGGCCCCGGACGTCAGGGCAGCCCGTGTTCCCCGCTCCGCGCCGGGAGTCGAACGGGTTACCTTCGCCGCGGGCCGACGAGCGGTTTCGTGCCTGGACGCTCGATGACCTGAGCCGGCCCCCAGGAGAGCGGATTGTGGCCGAAGCGGGAACGCGACCGTCGCCCTGGCCCCGCCCGATCGAACAGTCGATTCATTCCGGCCTTTTGTGAGCCGACCCGCGCGGCCGCGGCTGCGATGCGTGCGGTCCGCCCTCCCCACAAGAGCCCCGCGGACTCGGGCCGCCCAAGGACGGCCCTCGTCCCTGTGGCGGAACCCCGCATCCTTTGCGTGGAGGCGCTCGTCCCTCGGGAAGACGATCGCCTCCACGGTGGTCTTCCTTTGATTGAATCGTAAGGGGGTCTGGCCGCGCCGTCTCTTCGAGCGCGACCTCGGACTCAGACACCGAGGTCGCGGACGAGGAGGAACATGCGCAGGAACAAGAGACCCAAGCGGGTGAACCCGGTGATGCCGACAGTGGGAATCGACCTCGGAGAGACGATGAGCCATGCCACGATCCTGACGAACGACGGGGCGGAGACGTTCGAGTTTCCGATGAGCGAAGATGGATACGCCCTGCTGAAGACGAAGGTGGCGTCGGATGCCCGCATCGCCTTCGAGTCGTCGGGCACGGCCTATCCGTTCTATCGACAGCTTCGTTCGATGGGGTACACCGACCTCACCGTGGCCCATCCCGCGGAGCTGGCGTGGATCGTGAAGTCGAAAAAGAAGAACGACCGGCTCGACAGCGTCAAGCTGGCCCGTCTCCACAGCGTGGGAATGTTGCCCGAAGCGCACCTGCTCGAGCGGGAGGAGCAGCTCGCGCGCGACCTCCTCCTCCAGCGGCTCAAGCTCGGCCAAGAGATCGGCCGGCTGAAGTCGACCATCATCGGGTACCTCAAGCGGGAAGGGGTCTACCAGGACCTGCCCGACTCGACCGATCACTTCTCCGTGCTTCGACGCACCTCGATCCGTGGGCTCTCCTTCGGCGATGAACGCGACTTGGTGCTCTCGAGCCTGATGGACCGGCTGGAGTTCGCCGAGAAGCTCGCGGACCAGTTCGAGGAGCGGATCCGACAGCGCGCGAAGGAGAAGGACGATGTGAAGCTCCTGATGACGATTCCCGGTGTGAACTTCTATCTCGCGTCGATGGTGAGTTCCTTCGTCGGGGATGTGCGACGGTTTCCCGACGCCGATCACCTGGCCAGCTTCTTCGGGATCGTGCCGACGGAGAAGAACAGTTCCTCGCTGAAGCGGGTCGGTCATATGTCGAAGAGCGGACCCAGCGAGGGCCGGTGGGCCCTCTCGCTCATGGTCGACACGATCGCGAAGTACGAGCCGCACGTTCGGGCGTACTACGCGAAGTGCAAGGCGCGCACCGGGAGTGGCAAGATGGGCCACGTCCTGACGATGAAGAAGCTGGTGCGGATGATCTACGCGATGCTCAGCCAACGCGAATCGTGGCGGTGGGAGCGGGAATCGCTGACGGAGCAGAAGCTGGCAGCCCTGAGGGCGAACTGAGGTGGCGGAGCTTCCTGGGATCGGGCGTCCGATCGAACCGCTGGTGCTTCGATTGCCGTCTGACGGCTTTCCTTTGAATGCGGTCGTTCGGTATCCGTTGGAGACTCAGTCTGCACCGTCGAGTGCTTGTGTCTGTGTGCGGGAAATACCGGACCGGTTGGACACTACCCCCGGCTCTCAAGAAGCCCCAGTGAGCTTCATGAGGGGGTGAGGGTGTGTAGCCCCGAGCTCGAAGAGACGGCGACCCCCTTACGTGTCGATCGATGACGATCTCGATCGACCGGCGCGGCGACCGTCGGGTTATCGAGCGGCCCTCAGGACGCGTAAAGTTGAAGTGGGACCGGTGGATACCGAAAATGGGGGAGCTGTGGACCGGCTGAGAGGACGAGAGACCCTCGTCGACCCCAAGAACCTGATCGGGGTAATGCCCGCGAAGGGACAGAAATGCGGGGAGTAGCGTTGCGTTCGGTCGGTCCTCCGACCGACGGATGATTCCGACGGATCGTCTTCCCGGTCCCCGCCCGTGGCGACCCGGTCGACTGGGCCGCCAGATCGTGGCGGTCGCTATCGCGGTGGTCGTCGCCTTGGTCGGCTACGGCATCTACACTAACGGCGGCCTCTTCGGCGGCGGGGGGCGGGCCGGCGCCCCTACGCTCACCATCTACACGTATCCGAGCCTCTTCGGGGGGAATTGCGGCGGAACCCCCCAGTTCAACGAGACGTTCGGCGGCTTCGAGGCGAAGTACCATGTGTCGATTCAGGTGGTCTGCCCGACGATTTCGCTGGTCGGCGCCTTGCTCGCCCAACGAGGCAGTCCGGGGGCCGACCTCGTGATCGGATTGGACGAACTCACCGCACCGGTGGCGCAGGCCGACGGCCTTCTGATCCCCTACGAACCGCCCGCCGCGGCGTTCATCAACGGGACGCTGGCGGCGGAACTCAGCCCGACGTGGGGCGTGGTCCCCTACGAGTGGGGCTACTTGGGGATCGATTACAATACGACCTTCAACTCGGCCCAAGGAGGGTCGATCGCCCACCTTAGTTTGGACAGCATCGCCCAGAATCGGACCCTCGCCTCGAACTTCCTCTACGAGAACCCGACGACGTCGATCACCGGCGAGGAGTTCTTGGCCTGGGAGGTCTTGTACTATCAGGACGTCCTTCATCAGCCGTGGGAATCGTTCTGGAACGCGACGCTCGGTGTCGCGCCGACGTCACCGGATTGGGGGGACGCGTTCTCGGCGTTTGTCGCCGGCCCGGGCGCCCCGGGCATGGTCGTGAGCTACACGACCGACCCCGCGTGCGCCGCGTTCGCGCCGAGCTACTGCGGGGCCCCGGGATCGTACAACTCGACGGTCTCGTGGTTCCACGGAGTTCCGTACGGATGGCGGACCGTCTACGGGATTGGGATCGTGGCCGGCACCACCCACCCGACGCTCGCGGAGGAGTTTGAGAACTGGTTCCTCGGTCCGACGGTCCAATCGCTGATCCCCACCTCCGAATGGATGTACCCCGCGAACTCGACGGTGGCGCTGCCCAGCGTCTACGACGCGGCCCCGAATCCGGCGTCGTTCGTTCCCCTGAACGATGCGCTCGCGCCGTCGTCCCTCGCGCAAGCGATGCTAGGATGGCTCGATACGTGGCAGAGCCTGTCGTAGGTCGGCGCGGATTCCCGACGTCCCGAGGGGAGTCCCTGCTCCCGATGCTCCCGCTCGTCGGCTTCGTGGTGATCTTCGGATTCGTCCCGGTCGCCGTCTATCTGATCGGGGCCGCGATGGCGCCCGGTGCTGGCGCGACTTGGTCGAGCGTCGTGGCCGATCCGTTGAACCGCGAAGCGCTCGAGAATTCGATCACCCAAGGAGGCGCCTCGGCCGCGGTGGCGCTCGGGCTCGGTTATACGGTGGGCATCTTCCTGGGCCGTTACGCTGTCCCTGGTCGCGAGATGGCGCGGGCGCTGTTGCTCGTCCCGTTCCTTCTCCCGTCTCTCGTGATGGTCGAGGGAGTCCGCGAGCTCTTCGGTCCGTCCGGCGTGGCCGCGCCGTACGTTCCGCTCTTGGCGGGTCCTTGGGGCGGGTGGGTGGGGATCATCGTGGTGAACGTCGCCTTCAACACGCCGATGGTCGTCCTCTTCACGGCCGCCGGCTGCGACCGGTCGTACGTGGAACTCGACGAAGGCCTCGCGACCTTGGGAGCCTCGCCCCGTCGGAGGTACCGGGAGGTCTGGGGACCTCCGACCTGGGTCGGGGCCGCCCAAGGCGCGCTCCTCACGTTCCTCTTCTCGGCCATGGGCTTTGCGGCCCCGCTGCTGTTTGGCCCCCAGTACTTCACCCTCGAAGCGCGGATCTACAGCCTCCAAGTGGTCTATCTCGAACCTCAACGGGCGGCCGCGCTGGCGCTCATCGCGGTCGCGTTTCTCGCGATACCGACCGTCGCCTACCTGGCGTTGCGCCGCTCGTCCGCGCCGCGAGGCGGTCGTCGACCGTTCCGTCCGGTGCCCCTCTCCGCGCGCGATCCATGGGTCATCGGCGGGGCGGTCGGGACCGCGGTCTTGGCGGCGTTGGAGGGATCGATCGCCTTCACCGTGCTGTACCGGTCGGTGACCCTACCGACCGGCGCGTGGTACGCCGGTTGGACGACCCTTTTTGGCCCGGCCACGACGAACGCCCTCGGGGGACTCTCGATGGTCGGCGCGACCATCAACACGCTCTGGTTCGCTGCCCTCGCCGCCGCGATCGCTATCCTCCTGACGTTCGGGGGCGCGTTTTCGCTCGCCGGGCGCCCTCGCGCTTCCGTTCTCGTCCATCTGTATCTGTTCGTGCCTCTGTTGGTCTCCCCGTTGATCCTCGCCTTGGCGCTCGCCGCCTTCTGGCGATCCGTCCTCACCGGACCGGCCACCGTCTGGGTCTTGATCGTAGTCAGTCAGTCGATGCTCGGGCTACCGTTCGCTCTCCAGAGTTTCGAGGCGCCGCTCGTTACCCTGTCCGCGGCGCCGCGGGAAGCGGCGAGAACGCTCGGCGCGAGCGCGTGGTCGGCGTTCACCGATGTGGATGTACCCCGCATCCGTTCGGGGCTCGTGACCGCGGGCTTGTTCGCGTTCGTGATCGGGCTCGGGGAGTTCACCGCGACGAACTTCCTCGCCACGCCGAAATTCGCCACGATCTCCGTCGCGATCTACGAGCTCCCCGCGGATCGCCTTCCGTTCGCGGCGGAGACCGCGAGCGCTTGGCTGTTGATCGTGAGCCTCGCCGCGATCGCCGCGTTGCTTCTCGGGGGGTTCCGTGGCCGCCGGTAGCCCCCCCGTCCTCTCCGTTCGCGACGTCTCCGTGGAACTGGGGGGGCGAGCGGTCGTCCGGTCCGCGTCGTTCACGCTGGCGCCGGGCGAACTGCTCGTGTTGATGGGACCCAACGGAAGCGGAAAGTCGACCTTGTTGCGAGCGCTCGTCGGGTTTGAGCCGATTCGCGCGGGCGCGATTGATCTCGAGGGCCGCGACATCCGCCGGGTCCCCCCCCACCGTCGGGGCCTCGTCCTCTTGGGCCAGGATCCGGGCCTATTTTCTCATCGGACCGTCTACGATAACGTCGCCTACGCCCCCCGCCTGCGGCGTTCGGACGAATCGACCGTCTCGGTGGAAGTCGGACGGGCGCTCGAGCTGGTGCGCCTCTCGGGATTCGAGCGCCGTCTCGTCGACCAGCTTTCCGGTGGAGAGCGTCAGCGCGTCGCTCTCGCCCGCGCCCTCGCGGCCCGGCCGTCCGTGCTTCTGCTCGACGAACCGTTCGAGGGGCTTGACCCCGATGTGCGCG
>JAKAVH010000210.1 GCA_021827545.1 Thermoplasmata archaeon | reverse complement strand
CGGCGCGCTCGCGGCGGACGCGAGGCCCTCGGCGACGTTGAGCCAGAAGTACGTTAGGAGGTCGTGCGCCAGAGCGATGAGGATGATGCTGGCGCCGGTCGCGAGGAACGACCCGACGAGGAAGAACTTGCGATGGGCGATCCGGTCGGAGAGGTTCCCCCAGAGGATCGTGAACGGGACCTGGCTCATCGCGCTCGCGGCGATGATGATCGTGACCGCGAAGGCGCTCGCTCCGAAGTGCTGAAGGGCAAGGAGGGGGATGAGCGGTGTCGCGATTCCGTCGGAGATCGCGAGCGGAAGGTAGGCGAGGAACCAGAGGTCGCTCGATGACGGGCGGACCACCGAGCGGGCCTTGATGTCGATCGACACGCTCTCCCGACCCCGGTAGGTCGTCGAAAGCCGGAGTCGGGACGATAAAGCATCGGTTCGTGACGCAAGGCGTCGCTCGTCGCCGGGCTCGTCGACAGCGCCGCCCGAGGGCGGCCGCTAGCCCGCGGGGACCTTGAGCTCGCTCAGCAGCTCGAGGTGCTCGTCTTCGCTGATCCACTCGACCCGAAGGTACTCGCGCAGGAAGTCGTCCGAGACCCGAAATCGTCGGGCCTCCTCGACGACGAACCGGTATGCCTCGACTTCGGTCCATCGCTTGACGTAGCTGACCCCGGGCGGCCAAAGGTCCGCGCCCCCCGCTCGCTGGACGAGGTGGCACAGCTCGTGGAAGATGTCCATGAAGAGCATCAGCCCCGGGCTTTCGCGCAGATGTTTCTCGCCGATCACGATGCAGTCGCTGCCCGGCGAAGTGATCGGCCGCCACTCGCGTCGTGCCGACTTCGGCGTCTCAAAGGGGGCGACGTACATCCAAAGGTCCTGGTCGACGAGCTGAACGCACGTCTCGTCGAACAGCTTCGTCCGCGCCGCGGGGTCGGCGACGAGGCGTTCGGCGGCGGGCATTCGGTCGAGCCCGGGGAACGCCGCGAGCAGCGGATGTCGGCCGACCGGCAGGTCGCGCCGGATGTGAAAGCCGGTGGGGGCCCCGTTCTCCTCGGGGGTTCTCTTCGCGGCCGGGGCCATTGGCGGAACCGATAACTGAGGGCCGCATAAAAGCCCAGGTCCTGGGGGCGCCTCGTCAGCATTTTCTGCGGAGGGTGGCTCCCCCGGACGTGCCGCGCGGTTCCCTCGACTTCGGTTCGATCCGCGGTCTGCGCGTCGGGCAGGCCGAGACCCCCACGCGGACGAGCGGGGTCACGGTCGTCCTGTTTGACGCGCCGGCCCCAACGGTCGTGGACGTGCGCGGCGGCGCGAGCGCTACCTACGACACGGCCTCGCTCGCGCTCGATGCGACGTTCGGTCGTCGGTGGGCGGTCTTCTTTGCCGGCGGGAGCCTCTACGGCCTCGACGCCGCGCGCGGCGTCCGGACCCGCATTCTTGAGACCGGCGGAGGCCACCGGGCGTTCCGCAACCCGAACATGGTGGTTCCGATATCCGGCGCGGCGCTCTTCGATCTCCCGACGGTCCTCGGTCCGATCCCCGACTACCTTTCCCTCGGCTACGAGGCGGCCCGTCGGGCGCGCCGGGGGCCGGTGACGATCGGCCGGGTCGGCGCGGGTGCCGGGGCCACGGTTGGGAAGTACCTGGGACGGCACCGTGCGATGCGCGGGGGCCTGGGGGCCGCCGCGAGCCGCTTCGGCCGAGGGCGGGTCGGCGTCCTCGTCGCGGTCAACTCGGTCGGGGCGGTCCGCGACCCGGCGACGGGCACATGGGTGGCGGGGGCCCGGGGACCGAAAGGGACGGTCGTTCCGCCGCACGCGCGGGCCTTGGGGGTCGACCGCACGGCCGGCACGACGCTCTCGCTCGTCGCGACCGACCTCGCCGTCGACCGGCCCAATCTTGCCCGGGTCGCCGCCATGGTCCAGACCGGGCTCGCCGCGGCGATCGCCCCCTTCCACAGCTCGGTGGACGGGGATGTCCTGTTCGCAGTCTCGACCGGTGCCGCGAGCGACCCCCCGCCCGGTTTGCGCCCGGGGGAAACGGCCGACCGGCTCGGAGCGCGCGCCGCCGAGCTCGCGGTCGACGCGGTGCTCGTCGCCGTGGCCGCTGCGCCCGACGGGCCCTAGGACGCGCTCGGCCGGCGCAGCGAGGTGCCGCGCAGGCCGCGGATCAGATCGGATTTGGTCACGATACCGCGCAGCTCGCCCCGGTGCGCCACGAGCACCGCGGGGTAGCGGCCCAGAAGCGGGGGAAGGAGGTCGGCTCGGAACCCCTCGTCGACCACAGGGTACGCGGTCTCGAGCACGTCGCGCACCCTGAGGCGTCGTGCGTCGGGCTGAGCGAGCGCGCGGAGGAGCGCTCCCTCCGACAGTGACCCAACGACCCGGCCGTCGTCGACGACCGGCAGTTGGGAGAACCCGCCCGCCTCCATCCGCTGAGCGGCGGTCGCGAGGCTGGCCGACGATTCGACCGTCGTCAGCGACCGACTCATCAGGTCGGCGACGGTCAGCTTGGGGGTCGCGAGCCCTTCCTGCGCCTCAAGGTAGGAGAAGATTCGCTGGACGAGGTCGTACGATGGTCGGATCTGCCCCCGCTCGATCCGCGAGAGCGTCGCGTCGCTCCGGCCGATCGCGCGAGCAAGTTCGCCGAGCGAGATCCCGAGCGCGATGCGCCGGCGACGGACCTCGGGGAGCGGCTCCATCGACCCGGCGCATGGGAGCTTCGAATAAGGTCGTTGGGGGGGCGGCCCGTCGGCCCTCGGACGGCCCCGCGGAACGACCGTTGCGTCCGCCCGCGCCCCGAAAGGTAATGCACTAGAGGGGCGTTCCCGGGTCGCGCTCGTCATGGACGCCCCTCCCCGACGCATATCCTGGATCAGTGCCCCCCCCGAGATCTGCACGTTGTGCAAGGAGCCGCTCGGCCTCCCGGCCGAGACGAGCTCGTGGAACGGCAACCCCGCCCATCGCGATTGCGTCCGGATCCACCTCCTCCAGCGCGACCCCGCGTTCCGGGCGAGCGGGGATGCGGAGGAGCCGACCGAGGAGTCGGCGGACGCCCTCGATGGCGTCCTCCCCCGCGACGACGACGAGACCGACTTCGATTGAACTCCCGGGGCGGTGCCCGGACGTCTTCGCGCCCGGCAAGACGTCGCGAGGCCGGCTTCGCAACCAATAAGAGGGCCCACCCTGTGGAGACCCGGGCTCGCGCGCCCGAGTCAAGGAGGTCTCTGTGCCGGAAGTGGTCATCACCTGCGACTGGACGATGATGAGCAATCACAATGGGAAGGAGTTCCTCGGCTTCGGCACGACCACGCCGGCCTACGTCTTTCCGGAGTCGGTCTACCAGCGGCTCTTCTTCCCCACGATGAAGACCGACGAGAACGGGTTCCCGCTTCAGGCACCGTACGGGATGCGCAAGATCGAAGCCTCCCTCCTGGACGCGGGATTCGACGCCCGGATCGTCCACCCGAGCTTCCTCGACCGCTACATGCCCGGCGAGGCTAAGCTGCTCCTGATCTCGGGCCACGACTACTTCGGCCTGAACCCTCCGAGCTCGACGTTCGGCGGCGTCATGCACCGCGAGCCGCTCAACTCGGTCAATTTCAAACGGATGCTCACCCAACCCGCGGTGGTGGAAGCCCGCAAGCGCGGCCTCAAGATCATCGCCGGAGGACCCTGCGCGTGGCAGCTCTCCCCGGCGACCCGGGCGAAGCTCCCGTGGATCCAGGAGTTCCTCGACTCGTTCGGAGGGATCGACTCGGTCGTCGAGGGCGAGAGCGACGTTTTCGTCCGCGAGATCGTAGCGAAGGCGCTCAAGGACGAGTTCCTGCCTCCCCACGTCGTGCTCGCCGCGAAGGAGGCGCCGAAGGTCGAGCAGATCTCGTCGATCCGCTACCCGAGCGTGAACGGGCTCATCGAGATCGGCCGCGGCTGCTGCAGGGGCTGCTCGTTCTGTTCGGTGACGACCCGCCCGACGCGTTGGTACCCCCTCGAGAAGATCGAGGAGGAGCTCAAGGTCAACGCGAGCATCGGAATCCGCAAGGGCCTCCTGCACTCGGACGACGTTTACTTCTACGGGAGCCCCAACGTGATGCCCCGCGAGGAGAAACTTCTCCCCCTCCTCCGGCTCGCCAAGCGGCACTACGAGCAGGTCGGCTGGAGCCACGTCGCGATCGCCTCGCTGATGACCAAGCCGAAGCTCCTTCCGAAGTGCGCCGAGGTCCTCATCGACGAGAAGCAGGCGTGGTGGGGCGTAGAGGTCGGCGTCGAGACCGGCTCCCCACGGATGATCACGGCGGCGATGCCGGGGAAGGTCGCCCCGTTCAAAGCGTCCCAGTGGCCCGAGCTCGTCGTGCAGGCAGCGGGTCTGATGAACGATAACCACGTCTATCCCGCGTGCACGTTCATCGTGGGCCTCCCCCAGGAGACCGAGGACGACGTCGCGCGCACGATCGACCTCATCGACGACCTGTGGGACTTCAAGGGCCTCCTCGTGCCGATGTTCTTCGTCCCGCTCGGCCACTTGAAGTCGCGCGACTGGTTCAGCCGCGACCGCCTGAGCCCCCTCCAGGAGGAACTCCTCAAGCGGGCGCTCACGCACGGGCTCCGCCAATCGAAGCGAATGCTCGCCGACTTCTTCGACTGGGAGGGTCGCCACACCGGGATCTACAGAAGCTCGTTCCGCGGGTTCATCGCCTTCCTCGAGCTGCTCGCCAAGATGCACGGGCTCTGGAGCCCCGCCGGGCGGCCGGGACGCGCGATCGCGGACCCGAACCGGACCCCCGAGCACCTGCCGGTACCGACGATCCCGCTGCGCGAGTAGTCGGTCCGCCCTCACGCTTCGGTGTCGGGGAACTCCTCGGGCCGGGGCGGCCCCGGCCGGTGGACGGCCCGGGGGCGGTACTCGGGAAGGGCCTCGTCCGGGTCGAGCGGCCCGGGACCTTCAATGACCTCGAGGGTCGTCTCGCGTCCGTTCCCGTCGTACGCGCGCCACGACCCGGGGCCGTACGGCGCGCCGAGGATCAGGTGGCGACTGCCCCAGTTGCGGAACAGCCTCAGGTCCGCGTCCGACGGGCGGAGGGCGCCGGACGGGTGGGAGTGGACCGTGCCGACGACCGAAAGGTCGGCGTGCAGCATGTACAACTGGAAGTTCGCGTGCCGGCGCCCGGCGGTCGTGCCGGGCACGAGGAGGAGTTCGCCGATCACCCCGGGCGGGTCGGAGCGCAGCACCCCGCCGAACTCGTTCGGGTAGGCCGAACGGGCGCTCGCGAGGGCGCTCGACAGAGCGCGCCGCGAGATCGCGGTCGGTGTCGCCCCGAGCCGGGGCGAGCCGGGAAGGCGCTTACGGTGCGGGCGGAAGATGGGCGCCATGCGGCTCCTCGTCGGCGAACTCCTCGCTCCACGGCAGGATCCTCTTGCCCCGCAGGCGCTGGAAGAAACGGGAACCGAACCGCACGAGGACCGCGCGACGGGGCGACCGGTAGATCGTGACCGCCCCGTGGGGCGCGAGCGGATGCTCTGCCTGCCCGTCCGCGATGACGACCGCGGCCGGGCCCGAGTCGGCGGGCCGCAGGCGGACCGTGCGCAACGGATCGACCACGACCGCGCGGGCCTCGACCCGGAACGGGGCGATCGTCGTGACGACGATCGCGTCGAGGCCGGGATCGACGATCGGGCCGAGGGAGCTCAGGGAGTAGCCGGTGGAGCCGGTCGGGCTCGCCACGATGACACCGTCCGCCTGGACGCGCCCGACCAAGTGGCCGTCGAACGCGATGTCGAACCGGCCCATCTTGCCGACGCGGGCGCTGTGCAGGACGAACTCGTTGACCGCGTCCGGCACGGGACGCCCGTCGACCTGGGCGGCGAGCTTCATCCGCTCCTCGAGGTAGTAGTGGCCGTCGAGCAGGCGGTCGATCGCGGCGTCGAACGCGTCGACGTGGCTCGCGTCGACCTCGGCGAGCACGCCGACGGTCCCCGCGTTCACCGGGAGGAGCGGCGCGTTCACTCGGCGCAGCGCGTAGAGGAACGTTCCGTCCCCACCGATCGCGACGACGACGTCCGGCCGCATCGAGGCGAGCGGCAGGTGGGGGCGATCCGGGGCGACCGCCGCGAGCTCGTCGCTCAGCACGAGCTCCGCCCGGTCCCCCACCCGCTCCGCGACCCGGGACGCCAGCTCGACCGCGAGAGGCTTCGACGGGTTCGCGGTCAGCCCGACCTTCACGGTGCCCCCCGCTCGGGGAGCGCGTGCTCGAGCGCCGGGTCCCCCCAGGCGTAGACGCTCGTCCGGCGCGTGACGCCGAGGGGGAACTTCGCGAGCGACCGGCCGTCCGCGTCGCTGGCCCCCCCGCCGGCCTCGAGAAGGATCCGGTGGGCGGCGGCGATGTCGGTCGAGCGGAGGTTGCGGCGTCCGTCGACGTTCTCGAACAGGTAGGCGTCGGCGCTCCCCTGGGCGATCATCAGCATCTCGAGCGAGGCGCACCCGAGGGAGCGGACCCGTAGCCCCCGGCCCGCGAACCGGGCCGCGCGCTCCGTCGCGCGCGTCCCGAGGTTGACCACCATCACTTCGCT
>JAKAVH010000168.1 GCA_021827545.1 Thermoplasmata archaeon | reverse complement strand
TCGAGAGCTCGAGGACGTGCGCCGCCTCCTCTTCCTCGACCTTCGAGGTGATCCGGGCGGGCCGGGCCGTGGTCAGGTTCGCGTACAGGACCGCAGCAGAGATCCCGATCCCCTGCTGGCCCCGGGCCTGCCGGTTCTGGTGAAAGCGCGAGCCGTACAGGAGGCGAGCGAAGACGTTCGGGATCTCCCGCCGCAGGATCCCCGGCCCATTGTCGGTGACCGCAACGCGATAGCGGTCCTCGCCCTCCTTGGAGACCTCGACCAGGATCTCGGGGAGGATACGAGCGTCCTCGGCGGCATCGAGGCTGTTGTCGACGCTCTCCTTGACCGTGGTGAGGAGCGCGCGCTGGAGATTGTCGAAGCCGAGGATCTGGCGGTTCCGCTCGAAGAACTCGGCGACGGAGATCTCGCGCTGCTTGGCCGCGAGCTGCTGGGCGATCGAGGGCGGGGACACCGGCACAACGGGGGGTCGAGGAGCGCTATAAGCGCCGCGTTCGAGTTGAACCGTGGCGTGCTACAGCGAGGCGGGCGGCGCCGGCGGGGGCCGGCTCGCGAGGTCGCGCAGCACCGGACGGAACGGGCGCCACCGGGCGGACTCTCCCGGGTCGATCTCGACCACCGAGAGGCTCTCCTCGTTCGCCAGCGATGGGAACGGTACCGAGGTCGCGTCGCGGATCTCCCCTCGGGCGTCCCAGGCGCCGGAGCCGCCGCCGAAGACCACCCCGTACTCGACACCGCCCCGGTTCACGTAGACGACCGGGAAGGCGTTCTCGATCGCCCGCGCCGGCAGGAGCCGCTCGAAGAGGCGGCGGCTCGTCACCGGCGAGGCGCTGATCACGAGGAGAAGCTCAGCGCCGCCGAGCGCGAGCTGTCGGGAGACCTCGGGAAAGAAGGCGTCGTAGCAGATCTCGATCCCGACCGGGTGCTCGCCGAGAAGGACCGGTCGGCTCGCGTCGGTCGCCGTGAAGAGGACCCCTTCCTCGAACGGTCCGAACGTCGGGAGGTACCGCTTCACTTGGACGAACAGCTCCTCGGTCGGGAGGAAGGCGAGCGCCGCGTTGTGGATCTCCCCTTTGCGCTCGGCGGAAACGAGCGGAGCGCCGACGACGACCGTGCACCGGGTTTCCCGGGCGATCTCGCGCAACGCCTCGGTCGTGCGATCCCCGTCCCGGAGGGCGAGCCGGTGGAAGCGATCCCCGACGCGGTACCCCGAGAGGAAGAGCTCGGGAAAGACGGCGACGTCGGCCCGCGCCTCCCGGACGGACTCCCCGACCCGCGCGACGTTGCGCGCGAGATCGCCCGGGACCGGCGCCAGCTGGGCGAGCGCGATCCGCATCAGTAGAAGAACCGGCGGACCGAAATGAGGTAGACGAAGAGCGCGACGAAGAGGAGGAAGAGGACCGTGATCGAGCCCGTGAAGAACAGATAGGCCGACGTGCCGAAGACAAGGACGATCGTCGTCCAGAGCGCCCAGGTCTCCTGGCGCCAGAGCGACGTCGCGACCCCGAGGAGGGTCGCGCCCAGCACGACCAGGATCGCGGCGCCGTAGGGGTCGATCGCCTGGAAGATCTCGAGCGACGCCGGGACGAAGGCCCCCTCGTACAGCGCGAGAAGGAACAGGATCCCGCCGAGGACCATCACGACCCCGAGGACGGCGAGGACCACCGAAACGACCGCGATGCCGATCGGGAGGCGGGGCCGCACCGGCGTCGGCTCCCACCGCGGAGGCAGATGGTCGAAGCGCATCGGCGCGTCCGCCGGGCCGGCGCCGACATTCGAGGTTCCGCTCATGGGTCGATCGACTCGGGGACGAACGATTCGACCCCGCGGGGGGAAGATGTAGCTTTCGTTCGAAAGGCGCGGCTAGAAGCGACGCTCGGCTGCGCCGTGGGCGAGCCGCTCGAGGAGGCGCCGGTACGGGCCCGGGGGGATCGGTTCGAGCGCCCGGACCGCCCGGTCGGTCCAGTTCGCCGCTTCCTGCGCGACGGACGTTGCGGCGTCGGTGAGGTCGGTGAGCTCCTTCAGCCGGAGCACGTGCTTCGTCCGCTTGCGACGCAGCTGGAACAGCTTCTCGTACTCGGCCTGGCGCCGGGGGTCGAGGCGGAGGAACGTCTCGAGGGAGAGGAGGGTCGGGTTCCCCTCGCGGAAGTCGGTGTAGAGCGGCTTGCCGAGGAGGTCGGGGTCGCCGTAGACGTCGAGCAGGTCGTCCCGGATCTGGAAGGCGACCCCGAGCGCCTTTCCGTACGTCTCGAGGGCGTTCATCACGGGCGCGGTGGCCTCGGCGACCTCCGCGACCGACGCGAGCCCGGAGGCGATGATCGCCGCGGTCTTGCGCTCGACCACGCGGAAGTAATGCTCGCGGCCGCTCGAGAGGTCGAAGCGCGACGCGTCCTGGAGGACCTCCCCTTCCACGAGGTCGGCGCACGCTTCCCCGCTGCGGAGGATGATCGACTTCGAGTACTCGGCCGCCAGCTCGAAGGCCCGCACGAACAGGTAGTCGCCTGAGACGATGGCGAGCGCGGTGCCGAAGGCGCGTGGCATCGACGGCCGACCCCGCCGCGTCTCGGCGTGGTCGATGACGTCATCGTGGACGAGCGTCGCGGTGTGGATCAGCTGGAAGGCGGCGGCGAGCGAGTGGATCGGCCCGGTCGACTCCTCGCCCAGCGCCCGGAAGGCCGCGGACATCACGAGCGGGCGGACCCGCTTTCCCCCGGTCGAACAGGCATAGCGGGCCGCCTCGGTCAGACGGGCGTAGGTCGATCCGAGGACCTGGTGGAGGCGCCAGTCGATGTCGCTGACGTCCCGCACGAGCACCGGAAGGACCTGGGCGAGCTCCTCGGCGGTCGCCTCGCCGAGCGCCTGGGCGACCAGCGCCTCGAGCGTCGGCTCGATACCTGGGTCGGGGGAGGGCATGGTCAGGAGCTCCTCCCGAAGTGGAACGGCCAGCGCAGCCGCATCATCGCGTCCAGACCCGCCGCCCCGATATAGCGCATGCCCAGGGCGAGGAGGAGGTCCGTCCCCGCGACCCGGTCGCTGAACCGCTGGATCTGGGCCGCCCGAGCGAGCGGCGCGTACAGGACCGTCTTCCACGCGCGGTCGTACTCGGCGAGCGGGGTGCCACCGCGGACGTGGCGGGCCGCCGCGCTCCCGGCGAGCCACCCACTGAGCATCGCGGTCGGGATCCCGCCGCCGTTGGTCGCCATGACGAGGTTCGCCGCGTCCCCGGCGAGCAGGGCTTGGCCCCAGACCAGCCGCTCGGGCGGGGGGCCGATCGGCACCCACCAGTGGGTCCGCTCGCGGGCGGTGCCGAGGCCCTCCCGCTCGAGGAACCGGTCGAGCAGCCGGTCGAGCGATCGACCCGGGGGGAGCCGGTCGACCCCCAGGCCCACGTTCGCGTCGGTCGCCCGAGGGAAGAGCCACGCGTACCCGTGCGGCGCCGCGCCCCCGAAGTAAAGGTCGATCCGGTCGGAAAGGGGGCCGTCGACCGTCGCGGTGACCATCCGGAACATCGTTCGGGTCGGGGAGAACCCGACCGCCCGGCCGACGGTCGACATCGGTCCGTCGGCGCCGATCACCACTTTCGCTTCGAGCCGACGCCCGCCCGTGAGCGTCAGCGTGCCCTCGCGCACCGCCGTGACACCGACGGGGTAGCGAAGCTCCGCGCCCGACCCTTCGGCCCGCACCGCGAGCGCCTTGTCGAACGCCCGGCGGGAGACGGTATACCCCACGAGCGGGAACCGGAACCGGTGCCCGTACGGGGAGACACAGGCCATCCACCGGGTCTCCCGGAGCACGGTGTTCGGGGGGATGTCGAACGCGGTCCCGATGAGCTCGGGCGCGCCGAACAGGTCCCCCAGCTCCCGGGGCGAGGGGAGGAACTCGCCGCACTGGACCGGGTGGCCGAGCTCGGGCCGGTGGTCGAGAAGGACGGTACGGGCGCCGCCCTCCGCCGCCGCGCGGGCCGCCGAAGCACCGGCCGGACCGGCGCCGACCACCGCGACGTCGTACCGCTCGACCGCGCTCACGGTCCGAGGCTCACGAACTGCTGCGCGGCCGCCTGGATCGCCCCGAGGACCGGTTGCGGATAGACCCCCACCGCGACGATGACGATGACCGCGAGCGCGATCGCGGTCGCCCGGCCGTAGCCGAAGCCGCCGGCGGGCAGCACTTCGGGCTCGGAGGCGCCGGCCACGACCCCGAGGGGCTCGGAGCGGGGCGCGGGAGCCTCGAAGAAGATCACCTTGAGGACGCGCGCGTAGTAGAACACCGACAGGGCGCTGTTGAGAAGGCCCGCGACCGCGAGCCAGACGAAGTACCCCTGGGCCTGCACGGCGGCGCTGAAGAGGACGAACTTCGAGACGAAGCCGATCGTGAGCGGGACCCCGGCGAGGGAGAGCAGCATCAGCGCGAACGCGACGGCGGTGAGCGGCCGCCGCGTACCAAGGCCCCGCCAGTCCTCGATCAGCGGACCGACGCCCCACGCCGCGACCCCCGCGACGAGAAGGAACGCGGCGCCCTTCATGAAGACATGCGCGAACATCTGCAGGGTCGCGCCCGCCAGCGCCGGGGCGGTGCCGATGGCGACCCCGATCAGCATGTAGCCGGCCTGGCTGATCGAGGAGTAGGCGAGCATGCGTTTCATCTCCTTCTGGAGGAGCGCGAGGACGTTCCCCACCGTCATGGTGACGACGGCAAGCACCGAGAGCGTCACCTGCAGCACCGGTCCGAGAGCGACCGCGCCGTTCGTGAACGGGCCCCCCGACGGTGCGGTGCGGGCGAGGAGCACCGGCCCGAGGAAGACGAGGAAGAAGGCGAAGAGCCCGACCTTCTTCGACCCGCCCGCGAGGAACGCGGTGACGTCGGTCGGGGCGCCGTCGTAGACGTCGACTGCCCACGCGTGGAACGGCACGAGCGTGGCCTTGAACGCGAGGCCGACGATGAGGAAGCCGTAGCCGAGGAGGACGAGTACGGGATAACCGCCCGTCCCCGCGACCGCACGGATCGCGTAGAGGTTCGTTGTCCCGTACGCCCCGTACAGCAGCGAGGCGCCAAAGAAGGAGAGCGTGGTCGAGAGCGCGCCGATGATGTACATCTTCATCGCCGCCTCCATCGACCGGGCATCGCGCCGGGTGTACGCCACGAGGAGGTAGGTCGCAATGCTCGTGATCTCGATCGAGAGCAGGAGGAAGATCAGGTCGGAGGCGATCGCGACGAGCAGCATGCCGAGGGTGGCGAGCGAGAGCAATCCGAAGAAGATCGGCGCCCCCCGCTCGCGGCTCGGTCGGCTCAGCGACGCGAGCGCGACGAGGAGCCCCGCCAAGAGGAAGATCGCCTGAAAGACGAGCCCGAGCGACGTGACCGCGTAGAGGGGGGTTCCCGAAGGGACGGTGTCGATCCCGCCGGAGGAGATCGTGGCGAGGCCGGCGATCGGCGCGAAGCCGAGGTCGGCGAGCACGAACAGGAGGGCGAGCGCCATGCCGAGGACGGTGACGGCGCCGACGACCTCGTTCCGGCGGACGCGGACCACGTCGAGGAGGAAGACGAGGAGCGTTCCCGCGAGCAGGAGGATCTCGGGGAGGAATGGGCCGGCGAAGCTCGCGACGTCCATCGTCCTAAGGTCCCGGCCAGCCGTGGATCGGCGAGCTCACGATCACGTTCACGAGGAGTCCCGGCAGGATCCCGAAGAGGACGGTGAAGGCGACCAGGATCCCCATCCCCGCCCCTTCGTACCACGGGATGTCGTGCGCTCCCGCCGGGATCCCTCTCGGCGTGCCGAACAGGAGGCGCTGCATCATCCACAGGTAGAACGCGGCGGTCACGACGAGGATCGCGAGAGGGAGGAAGACCCAGTACGACAGGCCGTTCCACGTTGCGAGCAGCGCGGTGAACTCGGCGGGGAAGCTGATGAGCGCTGGGAGCCCGAGCGACGCGAGGGAACCGGTCATGATGAGGGTCGACAGGGCCGGCGTGGTCGGGGTGATCCCGCCGATCGACGCGATGTCGCGGCTGCCGAAGGTATGGTGCACGCTGCCGGACGACATGAAGAGGAGACCGCTCACGATCCCGTGGGCGAACATCAGGAGCACCGCCGCGATGAGTCCGAGGGACGAGTCGAGCGCGATCGCGAGGAGGACGATCCCCATGTGGTTGATCGACGAGTAGGCGACGAGTCGCTTCAGGTCCCGCTGGGAGAGCGAGAGCACCGACCCCCATACGATCGAGAGGAACGCCACGAAGAACAGGATCGGTTGGGCGGTGTGGAGGCCGCTCGGCAGCACCTCGACCGCCCACCGGATGAGTCCGTAACCCCCGAGCTTCAACAGAAGGCCGGCGAGCAGTACCGAACCGCCGGTCGGTGCCTCGACGTGCGCGTCGGGCAGCCACGTGTGGAACGGCACCATCGGGAACTTGACGCCGAAGCCGAAGAACAGCGCGAGGAACAGGAACGTCTGGGGGACCGCGGAGAGCGAGCGGGCCGCGGCGTAGACGCTCGAGAAGTCGAAGGAGCTCGACCCCGAGTAGAAGACGAGGGCGAGCAGGCCCACCAGCATCA
>JAKAVH010000135.1 GCA_021827545.1 Thermoplasmata archaeon | reverse complement strand
GTTCCGTCGAGCCCGAGCGGCGGACGCGCAGGCGAAACCGCCGGTTTGCATCCGCACCGGCCGGGACGAGAGCGGCGAACCGTCTTGTCGCACGAAAGAGGACGACGGAGGGAGACTAGGTCACGACGAGCAGCGAGCGCATGTCCCCGTGGCCCTCGCCGCAGAACTCGGTGCACTGGATGAGGTACGTCGTCCCCGGCGTGTTCGGCACCGTGAAGGCGATGCGGTTGATCCGGCCGGGAATCGCGTCCAACCGGACCCCGAGGGCGGGGATGTTGAACGAATGGACGACGGCCGTGCTCGTGATATTGAGCTGGATCAGGGCGCCCGCGGGGGCCCACAACGGGATGTCCGACGCGTTGGTCGCCCCGCAGCCGGTCTGGTTTTGATAGCAGAACTGCCAGTAGAACCGGTGCCCGATCACGGTCACGGTCTCGACCGGGTTCGGCGGGAGCTGGCCGAGGTTGTACAGCAGAAACGTGGAGTAGACCCCGACGCCGGCGATGAGGACGACGACCGCGAGGGTCCAGGCGAGTTCGACGCGGCTAGCCATATCGCCGGCGGCGCGTCGCGGGATCGCGGTAGCGCCAGATCGAGTAGAAGAGGAAGGCGAACGTGATCACCGCGCCTCCGGCCGCGATGCCCGTGATCACCCAGACGAGCGGCATCGTCTGCTCGATCGGGGTCTGGGCGGCAAACGCCGCGGCGCCCAGCGCGATGGCGGTGACGCCGGCGCTCCGTCGGACGACTCCCCGTCCGGCGCTCAGAGTCGACACGTCGAACGCTCTGAGACGGAAGTTCTTATGGCCCGCGTACGAACGCGCGGCCGACCGTCCGCCCTCTCGACTTCGGTCGGCGGGCCGTTCCCCCACCGCCGAGGGCGCACGGCCGTATGTACGGAACGGCTTTGAATCGACCGTAGCGTAGCGCCGCCGTATGCCGAAACGCGGGCCGCGGGTCGCGACTCTCGCTCGGGCCGTGACCGTGGGCGTCGTGTCGGTCGTGTTGCTGGCCGTGATCGGCGCTGGGGCGGCCCACCCGCCGCTCCCCGGGCTCCCGACGACGCCGTCCACGATCCGGACCGCCCAAGGATCGACCGTCGTCACGATCAGCGTGGGCGAGGCGTATGCGTTCTCCCCGAACATCGTGAGCAACCTTCCGCTGAACACGACGATCGAATTCGACCTCATGACGGTCCAGCCGTCCGGCCACTACTTCACGCTCGTCAACGCGAGCAACGAAGGATACGACATCGCGACCGGCCTCGGCGGCGGGAATCCGGGGTCGGTCACCCCCACGCAGCTCGACAATTTCTTTAAGAAGCACCCTCCGACCGTGAGTGTCGCGTTCGGAACGAACCCGGGCGACCAGGTCTTCATCAACATCACCTCCCTCCCGAAGGGATGGTACGAGTTCGTCTGCACGGTTGCTGGCCACTTCCAAGGCGGGATGTTCGGCTACCTCGCCTTCGGCATGGCCGTGCCCGGTAACCTGAGCGGCGGCGGTCCGACCAACGCCGTCGGCCTTCCCGTCTACATCATTGTCGGGACGATCGTCACCCTCGTCGTGATCGCGATGGTTCTCGGGTTTGTCATCGGACGGCGACGGCAGGGCGAGGAGATGCCGCCCGAGCGTCTCGGCTACCCGGAGCCGGCCCCTCCGTCCGCTCCCGAGACTCCCGCGGGCGGACCCCGCGGCCCCGCGCCGTAGCCGAAGTTCGAACGGTACGCACCAGAACCAATACGCACGCAACGTTCAAAAAGGCAGGTCGGGTCTACCTACGAGCCTCGTAGTAGGTTCGTGGGGGAAAGTCGATGGCGTGGGCGACGCCGAGCCGAGAGCGCCGGGTGCTGAAAGCGGGCCATTCGTCGATCGCGGTGACGCTGCCGAAACCGTGGGCCGAGGCGATGAACCTTCGACCGGGGGACCTCATCGTCTTCGACCAGAACGATGACGGCACGCTGTTCTTGAAACCCGCCCCGACCGGGGCCGTCGGGACACCGGCCGCGCCGTACCTCGTCCAAGGCCACGCCTTCGAGGTGCCGGGCATGATCGAGCGGCTTGTGGTGGCGGCGTACCGGGCCGGCCACGACGCGATTGAGATCCGCAGCGAACGGCCGTTCTCCCCCGAGCGGGTCGAGGAGCTGCACACCACGGCCCGGGGGCTGCTCGGCGTGAGCGTCGTCGCGCTCGAACCGAGCCGGGTCGTGCTGCAGAACTTCATCGACCCGTCGAAGTACGGCCTTCCCCAGCTCGTCCAGCGGATGAAGATGATCTTGGTCGCCTTCCTCGAGGAGATCGAGGAGCTTCTCGCCCGTCACAGCCGCACCCGTCGCCTCGCGACGCTCCAAGAGGAGGCGAACAAAGTCCTCGCGTTGCTCGTCCGCCAACTGTTCCTGGCGAGCCGGGACTGGTCGCTCGCGCGCCGGATCGGCTCGCCGGACCCGCGCCAACTGCTCGAGTGGCGGGTGGTCGTCCACGCCCTCGAGGAGCTCTCCCTTTTGTTCAAGGAGGCGGTGATCGCGCTGAACCAGGATCCGCAGAAGCTGACGGGGCTCACCGCGAGCCTCGAGGCGTTCCTGCCCGAGCTGAAGAGCCACCTCAAGCAGGTCGTCGACGCCCTCATGCATCCGTCCCTCGACCACGCGTGCGAGGTGCACCACATGAGCGTCCAGCTCTGGGAGGCCGCGGGGGACGCGGCGGAGCGCCTCAAGGGGGTCGCGAAGCGCAACGGCGCCCACGCGGCCACGATGGCGCTGCAGCGGGGAACCAGCTGCCTCGCCCAACTCGCGAGCGTCGCCATCGACCGGGCCGTCGCGTCGGGCGGCGAAACGATCTTGGTCGAGGCGGCCTAGCCGCGGTCGGTCGTTCATAAGGGGCGCGTATGGACGGTCCCTACGCGTCGAGCCGTCCCGTACGAACCGCATATCCCCCGTCCCTCGCTCGGTCGGCGAGGTAACGCCGATGTTCGACTCGATCGATGATTGGCTGATCATCGCGGTGGTCGCCGGAATCCTGTTCTATGGGTCGAGCAAGATTCCCGCCCTCGCGCGAAGTCTCGGCCGATCGGTGGGGGAGTTCAAGCGGGGACGGATGGAAGTCGACCGAGAGTTGAAGGCCGAGGCGGCGGCCCCGGCCGCGCCGGGGCCGAGCGCACCCCCTTCCCGATAGACCGCGGCCGCCGCGGGGGACGATGGAGCGTCGAGTCCGAACCGCCTCGTCCGGCCCGATGGGCCGGCGGAGGAGGACCGGCCGAGGTGGCTGGTGATCGATGCGGGATCTCGACCGGATCCTTTCGGTTCTCGGAGAGGTTCGCCACCGGGCCGTCCGGATCGCGCTCGTGCTCGTCCCACTGTTCGGGTTCCTGATCGCGTTCCGGTTGGTCCGGTTCGAGGTGGCGATCGGGCCGTTCTCGTTCGTCTTCGCCTATCCGTTTCCGAGTCCGTTCGACAATGTCAGCGCCCAAGTGTTCCGGGCGATGGCCGCCTACGCGCTGCCGAGCGGGGTCTCCTTGCTCAACCTCGGGGTCGGCGATTCGGTCTTTGTCCAGATGGAGATCGCGCTGCTCCTCACGCTCATCTTCGGCATGCCGTGGATCGTCCACGAGGTCGGGGCGTTTTTGGTGCCGGCGCTTCGCCGCAACGAACGCGGACTGATCCGCCAGATCGGTCTTCCCGCCACCGGACTGTTTGCGGTCGGCGCCCTGCTCGGCTTCTTCGTCCTGACGCCGTTCACGCTTCGGCTCCTGTTCCTGTACGTCGCCTCCCTGGGCCTGGCCCCTGCGATGGGCGTGCAGAGCTTCGCGACGTTCGTGCTGCTGTACTCCCTCGGTTTCGGGGTCGTCTTCGAGCTGCCGGTCTTCTTGTACGCGCTCACCCGGCTCGGGCTCGTTCGGGCGGCGACCTGGCGCAAGCAGTGGCGGGTCGCCGTGATCGCCTCGCTCGTCTTCGGCATGGTGATCACGCCGGACAATTCGGGGATCACGATGCTCCTGATCGCCGGTCCGATGTTCGGCCTCTACGCGGGCGGAGCGTACTTCGCGTCGCGCTACGAGCGGCTGCGCGACGCCGGTCGCGAACGCCCGATCGCCCCCACGGCCGGAGGCTAGGCTAGTGTCGCTGTTCAGCGAGATGGACTGGATCGTGCTCCTCGCGATCGGGGGGCTCGTGCTGCTCGGCAACGGCGGAACCAGCGCGTTGCGGATGCTCGGGCGGCTCTACGGTCGGGCCGTGCGGATGAAGCGCGAGCTGCTGAGCGAAGTCGCCCGTGCGGCGGACCTCCCGCCGCCGATCGAAGGGCAGCCGACGAGCGTTCGCGCGATGCTCCTCGGCGTCGATCCGACTCCCGAATCGAACGTCCCGTCCGTCGCCGCCGCCATGGCGGTACCGCTCGCCGGCTTTTCCAGTCGGTCGGTCGCGACCGCTGCGCGCGCCGACGGGCCGCCGCCGAGCGTGTGGAGCCGCACCGTCCCGTTCGACCCGTCCGAAGCGAGGTGGACCCGGTGAGCGCGCTCGACCCGGACCAGATCGTCACCCTCGCTGAGATCCTGTTGGTGCTCGCCGGCGTCGGGATCCTGTGGGCCGTCTACCACGGGAGCGAATCCGCCGAGCTCCCGGGAGAGGCGACGATCCCGCCGCCCGGCGAGGCCGACGACGCGGTGCCGGACACCCGGGGGAGGACGCTCCAATGAACGGCCTCGATTGCGACCCGACGTGTCCGTTCACGGTCGGACGGGCGCCGACCCTGGACTTCCCCGTCGGCCAGATCCACCGGGTTTCCATGCGCTCCTCCTCCTCCTCGGACGAGGGCGTCGACGAGACGAAGCGCAACCTCCTCAAGCTCCTCGCGATCGCGGGCGTGATCGGCGCCGGAGCCGGCGGGGTGGTCGGCGGCGCGCTGCAGTACGTACAGCCCCCGACCGTCGGGCTCGGGAGCTATCCCAAGACGCAGCTTCTCGACCTCGACGGCTCGGCGCTGACCGTCGACACGGCGCTCCGAGAGTACAACTGGAAGACGAGCGAGCTCCACCTGTTCAACTACCCCCTCCAGAACGAGCCGAACTTCTTTCTCTGCCTCGAAGGCGCCCCGTTCAAGCCGCTCGGCGGAATCGGGGGGCCGAACCAAACGTCGGACCCGAACTCATCCCAGGGGCCGATCGTGGCGTTCAGCGCCATCTGCCAACACCTCGGCTGCCCCGCGCCGGCGATCTCCTACTACCCGCCCGGGACGTGTCCGAAGTTCAGCCCGTCCGGTGTGAACGGCCCGATGTCGTTCTACATCCACTGCTCGTGCCACGGATCGACGTACGACGTGACGGCGAACGCCGCCGTCCTGACCGGCCCGACGCTCTACGCGCTCCCGCAGATCATTCTCGAGACGGATGCGGACGGGAACATCTACGCCGTGAACATGGCGAGCTTGAACGGCCAGCCGGTGAACGGCCACCTGAGCAACCTCACGGGCGGCTACGGCGTCGGGTCGTCCCAGCAGCTCACGAAGGATACCCCCACGATCCTCTGTCCGTGAGGTGACCGCTCGGATGCTGGGACGATGGTACAACCGAAACCTGAACCGGCTCTGGACGTTCATCGAAGACCGAACGAGCATGCGGAAGTGGCCGCTACGGCCCCAGCCGCAGTTCACGTTCAAGCCGTCGTACTGGACCGGCGCCTTCGTCGTCAACGCCTTCCTGTACCAGGTCGTCTCGGGGATGCTGCTGCTCCTGTACTACCAGCCGAGCGTCTTCCCGACGCTCACGAACTGCGGCCAGACGCTCGGCACGCTCTCGCAGGCGCCGGCGGCGTGGTGCTCGACGTACTACATCATCCACTCAGTGCCGCTCGGCTCGCTCCTCCTCTCCTCCCACCTCTACGGCGCCTACGCGATGATCTTCCTGCTGTTCGTGCACCTCTACCGCGGCTACTACATGGGGGTCTACAAGAAGCCGCGCGAGTTTTCCTGGATGGTTGGCACCCTGCTCCTGCTCGCCACGCTCGGGATGGGGTTCACGGGGTATCTCCTGCCGTACACGGCGCTCAGCTACGGGGCGACGAACGTCGGGATCGTCCTCGCCGTCCGCACGCCGTACATCGGGACGATCCTCGCGCCGTTCATCCTCGGGGACGGCACGCCGCAAGGGCTGCTCAGCCGGATGTTCGCGGCGCACGTGGTGCTGATTCCGCTCGCTCTCGGCGCGCTGCTCGCCGTCCACCTCCTGCTGTTCGAGGCGCACGGGATCGCCCCGCCCGCGACCAGCGACCCCACCCAGCGCCGCCGGTTCACGGCGCGGGAGGACGAACGGCACGTGCCGTTCATGCCCCACATCTTCCTCTACATCACGAAGTGGGCGCTCCTCTACATCGGCGTCCTGCTCGGGATCGCGGCGCTCTGGCCGTGGAGCCTTCCGACGTACTACGGGAACACCGCGGCGGCCCAGGGGTTGATCATCCCGGACTGGTACTTCCTCTGGCTGTTCAAGATCCTCGACTTCGTGTACAACACCACGCCGATCCCGGCGACGTTCGCGCTCGGGATCGGCACGGTCCTCTTGCTCTACTTCCTCTTCCTGCCGTGGCTCGACCGGTC
>JAKAVH010000187.1 GCA_021827545.1 Thermoplasmata archaeon | reverse complement strand
AACGGCCGTTGACCGACGTCGATCGGACCTCCGCCGACCTCCGCGCGAGCCGGAACGGCCTCTTCGGAGACCGGCCGCAGCCGCGGCGCCGACGTCGAGCGGGAGCCCTCGCACGGTCGGTTGCACGCGGTCCGCGGCCGCGCGGCCTCTCGCGGGCCCACGACGAACACGCACACGCCACCGGAGGTAAAACCAAACCATGAGCAGCCCAGCAGCGAGCACGCCCTCGACGAACGACAGCCTGACGGGGTCCCTCCCCCGGACTTCCCGACGCCGCACGCTCTCGGCCGGAGCGGCCGTCGCGATCGCGGTCGTCCTTCTCTTGGTCGGGATCGGGGCCGGGTACGCCGTGGGGAAGTACTACGGGGGGTCCGCGGGTACGACGACCGCCGGTGGGTGCAGTACCACGATCACCGAGACGGGGTCGAGCCTGATCTACCCCTACCTGCAGATCCTGTCGCCGAACTACACCGCCCAGTGGCCCGGCATCTGCCTGTCGCCCGCCTCCACCGGTAGCGGCACGGGCATCAGCTCGGCCGAGTCCGGCGTCGTCGACATCGGCGGAACCGACGCGTACCTGCTCCCATCGAACGCGAGCCAGTACAACCTGGTCAACGTACCGATTGCGATCTCCGCGCAGCTGATCGTCTACAACATCCCCGGCATCTCCCAGCACCTGAACCTCAACGGGACGGTGCTGGCGATGATCTACCAGGGAACGATCACCAAGTGGAACGACCCGCGGATCCAGGCGGCGAATCCGGGCGTGGCCCTCCCGTCGAACACGATCACTCCGATCCACCGTTCGGACGGCAGCGGCGACACGTTCATGTTCTCGTCGATGTGCTTTTTGTCCTGGTCGGGCTGGAAGCAGGGCTGGGGCACCACGATCTCGTGGCCGGCCGGCCCCGGCGCGACGGGGAACGCCGGTATGGTCACCAGCCTCGCGAGCACCCAGTACGGGATCGCGTACATCGGGATCAGCTACCTCTCGGAGATCAAGGCGACCGCCGGCCTCCAGTACGCGGCGCTCGGAGATCAGAACGCGAACCTTAACGGGACCGTGAGCGCGACCGGCGCTGGTCAGCAGAACTATGTCATGCCGACCCCCCAGAACATCAGCCAGGACGCGAACCTGGGCCTGTCGAACCTCCAGCCTCCGAGCGTGGCCATCAGCCTGATCCTCGGGGGCGTGCCCGGTGCGGTCGTCACGACCTCGGATCTCGGTAAGGGCGGCACGGTGCCGACGACGAACTTCCCGACCCCGTACGCCGACACGAACCTGGAGTACACCCTGATCTCCACGCACCCGAAGAGCCCGGCCCACCAGAAGTGGGTCGTGAACTTCCTCGAGTGGGCGCTCACGTACGGGGGAACGTACGCCGCTCAGGCGAACTTCCTGCCGCTGACCGCCGAAGTGGTGGGGTACGACATGCAGGCGCTCAACGCCGTGCCGGTGAGCTCCTAGGGCAGCCTCGAGGTGGTCGTGAGCGCGTCCGGCGTCCAACCCATTCCGGTGTCCGCGGGCGGAGAGCCCGCGGCGCCCGTTCGTTCCGACCGCGCGCGCCGTCCCCCCTCCACCCTGAGGGCGTGGATCGGCAGCCCGCTCGCCCTCATTCCCCTCCTCCTGGTCGTGCTGGTGACCGGGGTCCTCCTCTTCGCGAGCGACCTCTACGACTTCGGTCCCTCGTTCTGGTCGTTCAACTACAACTTCCTCCCCTCATCACCGGGCGGATCCAGCTGGGGGATCGGCACGTTCGTCGCCGGGACGGCGATCACCGCCGGACTGGCGCTCCTCCTTGCGACCGCGCTCAGCCTCGCGTTGTCGATCTCGATCGTCGTCTATCTGCCGCCCCTTCCGAGCCGGGTGCTGACGATCCTTACGAACCTCCTGGCCGGTATCCCGAGCGTCGTCTACGGGATCTGGGGGTTCGTGGTCCTGGCCCCGTACTTCGGTCTCACTCTCGAACCCGGTCTGCGGGCCCTCCTCGGTTGGCTGCCCGGCTTCGGAGGCCCGGCGTCCGACATCGGGCCCTTCTCGATCCTCCTCGCGGTGTTCATCCTGACGATCATGATCATCCCGCTGACGACCGCGCTGATGCGGGAGGCCCTGCGCAACGTCCCGAGCGAACTGGTCGAGGCCGGGCTCGCCCTCGGGGCCACCCGATGGGAGGTCGCACGACGCGTCCGCATGCGCACGGCCCGCCTCGGCATCGGAAGTGCCGTCCTTCTCGGCTTCGGCCGCGCGGTCGGCGAGAGCGTGGCGGTGGCGATGGTGATCGGGGGGGTACCGAAGCTGCCGGTCAGCCTGTACTCGGCGTCGACCACCCAGGCGTCGTTCATCTTCTACCAGCTCGATAGCGCCTTCATCTATCCGTACCTGCTCAAGTTCCTGGTCGAGATCGCCCTGGTCCTGCTCGCGATCGCGCTGATCGTGAACTTGGTCGCCCAGCGACTGACGCACACCGAGATCGCGACCGCGACTACGGTGGGCGGTGGAGGGGGGCTCCTGGTCCGATGAGGTACGGGGAGATCATGGCCGGGACCTCCCGCGTCGCGGGTGGGGAGCTGCTTCAGAGCGCGGGTCGGCTACGCCGTCGCCTCTGGTTCGACCGGGCGATCGGCTGGGCGCTGCTCGCGGCGTTCGTCGTCGTCCTCTACCCGCTGTTCGACATGCTGTACTGGGTCTCGACGAAGGCCCTGCCCACCCTCACGTGGGCCACCCTCACAGAGAACCAGGTCGGGACCGGTGGCGGGCTGTACCCGATGATCGAGGGGACGCTCGTCATCATCGCGATCGCGACCGGAATCTCCACGGCGCTCGGCGTCGTCGCCGGCTTTTACACGAGCGAGTACGCACCCCCGCGGGCCGCACGGATCGCGCGCGTCGCCGGGAACCTGCTCGCCGGCGTGCCCGCGATCGTGCTCGGCTACTTCGGCTACTTTCTGCTGGTGATCTACGCCGGCTGGGGGTTCACCGCGCTCGCCGGAGCGATCACGCTCGGGATCTTCATGACCCCCTACGTCTACCGGACGACCGACGTCGCCCTGTCCAGCGTCCCGTCCGCCCAGCGCGAAGCGGCCCTCGCCTTGGGAAGCCGGCGCCACCAGTATCTGCTCCGCGTGGCCTTCCCCATCGCGATCCCCACGATCCTGACCGGGGTCTTCTTTGCGATGGCGCTCGGACTCGGGGAGGCCGCGCCGATCCTCTACACGGCCGGCTTCAACTCGACGCCCATCACGAGCCTGATGCAGCCGACCGGCACGCTCGCGGTGGCGATCTGGCAGTTCTACGACTTCCCGTCGACCTTCGGCCATTTCCTGGCCCTCGCCTTCCAGGCGGCGTTCCTCTCGATCCTCCTGGTCCTCGGCCTGAACGTCGCGGTGCAGCTGCTCTCCGACCGTTACCGTCGCCGCCTCCGAGGTCTCTACCAATGATCGCCCCCGTACCCGAACTCGCGCCCGTCCTCTCGGTCGAACACCTGAGCGTCCATGCCCCGACGCGCGCGATCCTCTCCGACATCTCGATCGAATTCCCCGACAAGGACGTGACCGGCATCATCGGCCCCTCCGGTTGCGGGAAGACGACGTTCATCCGCACGCTCAACCGCATGATCGACTCGAGCCCCGGTCTCCGGGTCGAGGGCACGGTCCGCTATCGGGGGCAGGACATCTACGACCGGGCCGTGAACCCGGTCCTCGTCCGGCAGCGGATCGGGATGGTGTTCCAGCGACCCGCCGTCTTTCCGATGTCGGTCTACGAGAACGTCGCGTTCGGCCTCCGCCTCTTGCGGACGGACGAGGAGGTGGTCGAGAAGACCGTGCGCCGCTCACTTTCCCGGGCCGGTCTCTGGAGCGAGATCGGATCCGACCTCGACCAGCCGGCGCTCGAGCTTTCGGGCGGTCAGCAGCAGCGCCTGTGCATCGCCCGGGCGCTCGCCATCGAGCCGAAGGTGCTCCTGTTTGACGAACCGACCTCGAGCCTTGACCCGATCGCGGCCCAGAAGGTCGAAGCGCTGTTCGCGGAGCTCAAGCAGGACTATGCGGTGATCATCGTGACCCATAACCTCCCCCAAGCGGCGCGGGTTGCGAGCCGGACGGCCTTCCTGTACCAGGGACGCCTGGTCGAGTACGGCCCGACGGCGGACCTCTTCGAGCGCCCGCAGGAACGGCTGACGCAAGAGTACATCACAGGGAGATTCGGATGACCGACGACACGCCCCCCGAGACCGAGACCCATCGCCGACTGGGATCCGAGCTGGACCTGCTGAGACGCCGCGCAGCGGAGATGGGCCACTGGGCCCTCTCCATGGTTCATGACGGCTGGACGGCGTTCCGCTCGGGGGATCTCGAGCTCGCCCAGAAGGTGCTCGATCGGGACACGGAGCTGGACCGGTTCGACCAGGCGCTCGAGCACGAGGTCATCGGCTTCCTGGTGACCCGGCAGCCGGCCGCCGGGGATCTCCGAGCGGCGGCGGCCCTCCTCAAGGCCACGACCCACCTCGACCGGATGGGCCGGCTCGGCTTCGACATGGCCCGCATCACGACCCCTTCCGAAGGGCACGATGTGCCCGACGAGATCCTGACGCTCCTCGACACGATGGCGGAGACCGTCGAAGAGATGGTCCGCCAGGCGCTCGCGGCGATGGAGCGGAGCGACGCCGAGCTCGCGAGAGGGCTCTTCGCGCGGGACGACGCGGTCGACCGGATGCATCGCCAGGCGACCCGTCTGATCGTCCGGGAGCTCGTCCACGACCCGCTGCTCGCGCCGCGGCTCTCGGGGACCCTCCTCGTAGCCCGCCACTTCGAACGGATCGCCGACAACTCCTGCAAGATCTGCGAACGGACCATCTACGCGGCGACCGGCCAACGGCGGGCGGAGTACCTCCCTCGCCACTCGTACCGACCCTACGCCCTCGAGCCGAACCGGGGACCGTGACCCCGGTCGAGGACGGAACACTTCAAACCCCGGGGCGGATAGGGAGCCCGGTCTGCTCCCGTAGTCTAGTCCGGCCAAGGATAGAGGGCCTTCGAGACGTCCCGAGCGACGTCGAGGAAACCCTCCGACGCGGGTTCAAATCCCGCCGGGAGCACTCCCTTATTCGGTGGGTTTATACCATACTACGTTGATGCCCCTCTCATAGCCCGTCCTCCGCGCCTCCGCCCCCGGCGCACCGTCCGCCTGGACGACCCCGACCTCCGCAGGTGGTGGGAGAATCTTGCCCAAGGCTCGCGCGTGACCGCCGATGTGCGGCTTCGCTCGCTCTCCCTCTTCTGCCGCCTCATGCGGGTCCGACCGCGGACGCTGGTCTCCATGGAGCCGCCGCGGCTCCGCGACCTCTTGCTCGACTACGTCCAAGCCGAGCAGAAGCGCGGACAGGCCGGCTCCTCGACCGCGACCCATCTCAAGGCCGTCAAGTCGTGGCTCCTCCACCATGGCATCAAGATCGATCTGCCCGTCAAGGTCCGGGACGCCCAGAAGGCTCCGACCCTCGCCAATGAGCGGGTCCCCTCCCAAGACGAATTGCGAGCCATTCTCAAGGACGCCACGCCCAGGAACCGCGTCATCTGCGCCTTCATGGCGTTCTCCGGGGTCCGCCCCCAGGTTCTGGGCAACTACCTCGGAACCGACGGGCTCCGACTCAAGGACCTCCCGGAACTTCGCATCGGCCGGGAACAGGTGGCTTTCTCTCACACCCCCTCCCTCGTCGTCGTCCGATCGGAACTGTCGAAGGCCCGGCACGGCTACCTCACCTTCCTCGGAGAGGAAGGGTGCGGGTACGTCCGGGAGTATCTCGCCGAGCGGTTGGCCCAGGGCGAGACTCTGGGCCCGGAGACCGACCTGATCCACGCCCGGAATGTCGACAAGCCGTTCATTCGCGCGCTGAACGTCTCGGACGCCGTTCGAACGGCCTTTCAGGATGGCGGGTTCACCGGCCAGCGCCCTTACGTGCTGCGCTCGTTCTTCGCCTCCCAGGTGCTGATCGCCGAGTCCCAGGGCAAGGTGGCGCACGCCTACACCGAGTTCTGGCTCGGCCATCACGGGGACATCACCCAGCCGCACTACACCCTCGGTCGGCCCCGCCTGACTCCGACCCTCGTCGAGGACATGCGGGAGGCGTACCGACGGTGCGAGCCGCTCCTATCCTCATTCCCTCTTCTGAACCGGGCGACCACGCACGCGGAGGTGCTGAAGACGATTCTCGGCGTGATGGGATACACCGACGAGGAGCTGCGCCAGATTGATACGGCCCGGCTGTCGGTCGAGGAGGCACGGGCCTTGATTCGGAAGAAGGTCCCCGGCGCATCGGCTGCGCCCAGCGAGAAGCTGGTGAGCGTGGAGGAGCTGCCGAGGTTCCTGACCGGGGGCTGGCGGTTTGTTTCCGCGATGGGAATGGACCGGGCGGTCATCCGCCAGGGCTGAACCGACGTTTGTCCCCGCGCCGCGACCGGGTCGGACATTGCCCCCCTCCGTGACCAATCCCCACCCCCGCAATCTCAGCCCGGGGCTCGCCGACACCGGGGGGCCGGGCGTCAAAGGCTGGTCAGAGGTCGATTCCGGGAGGCACCGTCGCCCAGCGGCAGGTATGAATA
>JAKAVH010000067.1 GCA_021827545.1 Thermoplasmata archaeon | reverse complement strand
AAGCCGGGCCTACCCGACCGCTCCCGCCATCTCGAGCTGGATCAGACGGTTGAGCTCGAGCGCGTAGTCGACCGGCAGCTCCTTCGCGAACTCCGCGAGGAACCCCATCAGGATGAGATGGATCGCGTCGGACTCGCTGAGCCCCCGGCTCATCAGGTAGAAGATCTGCTCCTCGCCGATCTTCCCGACCACGGCTTCGTGCGTGATCGTCGCATCCTCTTCGTGGATCTCGTTGTAGGGGTACGTGTCGGACCGGCTCTCCTCGTCGGGGAGGAGCGCGTCGCACCGAACGGCCGCCTTCACCCCGGTCGCGCCTTTCGCGACGTGCAGAAGTCCCCGGTAGCTCGTCTGACCGCCGCGGATCGCGATCGATTTCGACACGATCTTGCTCGAGGTGTCGGGAGCGGAGTGGACGGCCTTGGCGCCGGAGTCGATGATCTGCCCTTGAGAGGCAAACGCCACGCTCAAGATGTCCGCCCGGGCGCCCCGTCCCTTCAGGTAGACGCTCGGGTACTTCATCGTCACCTTCGAGCCCATGTTCCCGTCGACCCATTCGACCAACGCGTTCTCGTAGGCGACGGCCCGCTTGGTGACGAGGTTGTAGACGTTCTTGGACCAGTTCTGGACGGTCGTGTACCGGATCTTCGCGTACGGTTCGGCCACGACCTCCACGACCGCCGCGTGCAGCGAATCCGTGGAGTAGATCGGGGCCGTGCACCCTTCGATGTAGTGGACCTTCGCCCCCCGGTCGGCGATGATCAGCGTCCGCTCGAACTGGCCGACGTTGCGGGCGTTGATCCGGAAGTACGCCTGGAGCGGAATCCCAACATCGACGCCCGGCGGGACATAGACGAAGCTGCCGCCCGACCAGACGGCGCTGTTCAGCGCCGCGAACTTGTTGTCGTTGTACGGGATCACCTTGCCGAAGTACTTCTGGACGATCTCGGGGTAGTCGCGGACCGCGGTGTCGGTGTCGCAGAAGATCACGCCCTTCTTCGCGAGGTCCTCGCGAATCTTGTGGTAGACGGTTCCGCTGTCGTACTGGGCTCCCACCCCGCCGAAGAATTCTCGCTCCGCCTTCGGGATGCCGAGCCGGTCGAACGTGTTCTTGATGTCGGCCGGTAGATCGTCCCAGCTGCGCTTCGGCCGGTCGTCGCCGATCGCGTCGGCGTAATAGGTGAACGCATCGAAATCGATCTCGGAGAGATCCGGGCCCCAGTCGGGCATCGGCCGCTCGACAAAGTGCCGGTAGGCGCGCCGGCGATACTCCCGGACCCACTCGGGCTCCTTCTTGATCTCGGAGATCTTCTCGACCACCTCGAGCGAGAGCCCCTTCGGGATGCGGACCGAATACGTCTCGGGATTCTTGAAGTCGTACCGGGTGTAGTCGAGCGGCGTGATTTCTTGGGCGGTTTGCGCCATGGTCCGAGACTCCTCCACCGATTCCAGCACGTGAGTGTATTTAAATTCGAGGTCGCTCGGAGAGTGACCGCGGTCGCCCCCAATCTTCGCTAGGCCGGATGAAACAGGCGGTCGACGCGCTCGAGGGAGGTCAGCAACGCGTCGATCTCCTCGGGTCGGTTGTAGATGTACGGACTCGCCCGCGAGAGCGCGCTCACGCCCAGCCGCTCCATGAGCGGCTGCGCGCAATGATGGCCCGCACGGATGGCGATGCCGTCGGCATCGACCAAGCTCGCGAGGTCATGGGGATGGACGCCCGCCAGCGCGAAGCTCAAGACCGCGGTGCGCCGGCCGGGTTCCCGGGGGCCGAACAGACGAAGCCGGTCTCCCCACCGTTCCGCGGCGCCCGCTCGGAACCGCTCCGCGAGCAGCCGGTCGTGGGCGGCGATCTCCTCCCACCAGATAAACTCCAAGTAATCGATCGCCGGCACGAGCCCGACCGCACCCGCGACGTTCGGCGTTCCCGCTTCGAACCTCGCGGGGGGGTCGGCGAACGTCGACCGGTCCCGTCGGACTTCGCGGATCATCTCGCCGCCGCCCATGTACGGCGGAAGATCCCGCAAGAGCGGCGCGCGCATCCAAAGGACGCCGATCCCCATCGGGCCGAGGATCTTGTGGCCGGAAAACGCGAGCGCATCGACGTCGAGCGCTCGGACGTCCAGCGGCAGGTGCGGCGCGCTCTGGGCCGCGTCGAGCAGCACGATCGCGCCCCGGTCGTGGGCCTCCTCGGCGAGTTCGCGGACCGGGTTCACGGTGCCGAGGACGTTCGATACGTGCGTGAAGGTGACGATCTTCGGCCGGCGGGCGACCCCGGCCGAGAAGCTCTCCCGGTCGAGAAATCCGTCGTCGTCGATCTCCACCCAGTCGAGGGCCGCTCCCCGGGCTTCGCATTGGAGCTGCCATGGGACGATGTTCGAGTGGTGCTCCATCACCGTGGTCAGCACGCGCGTCCCCGGGCCCAGGTGGCGTTGACCCAGCCCGTAGGCGAGCAGGTTGATCGCTTCGGTCGTTCCCCGAACGAAGACGATCTCGTTCGGGTCCGCGGCGTGAACGAACCGCGCGCAGCGGGCCCGGGCCGCCTCGAACGCATCGGTCGCCTCCTCGCTCAGGGCATAGACGCCCCGGCGTACGTTCGCGTTGCGTTCCTCGTAAAACCGACGTTCGGCCTCGAGCACGCTGCGGGGTCGCTGGGCGGTCGCGGCCGAATCGAGGTAGATCAGCGGCCGGCCCCGCGTGGTTCGCTGGAGCAGCGGGAAATCCGCCCGGATCCGTTCGACGTCCACCCCACACCCCGGTCGCGGTGCGGCCCCACGGATCAGGCCGAAGTCGCCGGCGCGGCCTTCACCCAGTCGTAGCCCTTGCTCTCGAGTTGTTCGGCGAGCTCGCGTCCGCCCGAGAGCGCCACGACGCCGTCGACCATGACATGCACCCGATCCGGCTTCAGATACTTCAAAATGCGCTGATAGTGCGTGATGACGATGATGCCGACCCCCGGGTGGTGCAGCGACTGGACCGTCTCACCCACGGCTCGTACGGCGTCGATGTCGAGTCCGGAATCCGGCTCGTCGAGGATCGTGAACAGCGGCTTCAGGATCGCCATTTGCAGGACCTCGTTGCGCTTCTTCTCTCCGCCGGAAAACCCTTCGTTCAAGGAGCGCTTGAGGAGCGCCTCGTCCATGCCGAGGCTCGTCAGGGCCGATTTCAGCGTTCGGTCGAATTCAGCTACGTCCGCCGTTTCCGCCGTGCGGCGCTGCATGTACGACGTCCAGAGGAACTTGGAGAGCGAGAGCCCCGAGACCTCCTGCGGGTACTGGAAGCCGAGAAACAGTCCGGCCTTGGAGCGTTGGTCGACGGGCATCGCGAGAAGGTCCTTCCCATCGAGGTGGGCGGACCCCCGGGTCACCTTGTACTTCGGGTGGCCCATCAGGGCGTAGGCGAGGGTGCTCTTGCCCGAACCATTCGGGCCCATGAGCGCGGTGAGCTCGCCGCTCTTCACGGTCAGATTCACCCCGCGGAGAATCTCCTTTCCGGCCACTTCCGCGTGAAGGTCTCGAATCTCGAGGACGTGGCTCGGCGGGGTCTCGGGCGACATGACGGTGTTCTACGAGCGACCACCTTATTTAACCATGACTCGGTGTGTAAATTGCTAATACGACCGTCGGAATAGAGGAAGAGGGAGCGCGGGGCGGTGGCGGCCAATTCGGGAGACTGGCTAGAAGGTACGCGAGGGCGGATTCTCGAGGAGGTCGCCCGCCACCCGAAGACCGCCCGGGACCTCGCGCGCGCTCTCGGGATCCAGGAGAGCGCGGCCCGGGGACACCTCGAGCGGCTCGAAGGACGCGGGCTCGTCAGCGCGACGTTCCACCGGGAGGGGGTCGGCCGGCCGCGCAAGCGCTACGCCCTGACGGCGGTCGGTCAGGAGCTGTTTCCGAAGAAGTACGAGCTGTTGCTGGACGCGGTGGTAGAGGAGCTCCTCAGTCGCCAGGGCGAGCCGTTCGTCAACAATCTGTTCGCGGACGCGGCGCGCCGAATGGCCGCGCAGATTGTCGGGCGCGCGAAGGGCCCGGGCGAGCCGGAAGAGCGCGCCCGCCGACTCGTTCGAGCGCTCAACGACCTCGGGTTCCGGGCGACGCTCGAACGGGACCCGGACGGCGGTCTTCGGATCGCGCGGGCGAACTGCGTCTTTCGGCACACGGCGTTGGCCCACAGCCACCTCTTGTGCGACGTGTTCGACCGCAATCTGACGAAAGCCCTGCTCGGCGAACTCGATGTCGACCTCCGAGATTCTATCAGTCGAGGGGCCCAGCGCTGCACCCATCTCATCCAGTTGGCCTGATCGGACCGGTGGAATGGGAGTCTTGGGACGGGACCTCACGGGAGAGCCGGAACCTTGACCCAACCGGGAAGTGGGGGGATCTCCGACTACCGTAGTTGCTTGGACATTCCGGACGTTGCTCCGGCCAAGACGGAGAGGCAAGGGCCGACCGCTCCGCCGACATCCCGAAGCCGTACGACGGACGGTTCCTCTCATTTCGCCGAGACGGTCGGTCGAGCTCACGGAACGCTCGCCGTACGACCTCTCGTCCGGATTGCGCCAAGCGCGTGGGGGAGGATTGAAGATCATGTGCGGGGCGAGTACCCCGAAGAAGCGTGTGGCTACCTCTTCGGTCCCCGGGCGATTTCGGAAGGAGTCGCGCGACCGATTGTCGAAGCTCGTCCCGCCGAGAACGAAGAGACCGAAGGACGCGACATCCGCTATCGGATCTCCTCGGCCGAGATCTACCGGATCGAGGCGGAAGCTGAGGATCAGCCGATTGGGTTGGTTGGGTTCTACCACTCCCACCCGGACGGCCCGGGGCGCGCCTCGCGGCGCGATGAGAGACTCGCATGGCCATGGTACACGTACCTCATTCTGTCGGTGGATGACGGCGGCGTCCGTGATTGGGGTGCCTACACGCTCTCCGTGAGCCGCGGGTCGTTCGTACCGATCGACTGTCGCGTTTCCCCCGAAGGGCCGGTGGGGCCGGATCCGGGACGCGATCGCTTCGAGGGACCCGGACGATGACAACCTCGGATCCGCCGGCGGGTGTTGCGATCGTGGAGATCCCTCTCTCGTTGCGCTCGTTGGTCGGGGGCGCCGCGCGGTTGGAGGTCGCCGGAGCGACCGTGAAAGAGGTCATCGACCGGCTGGTGGCGGAGCGGCCGGAACTTCGTCGGTGGCTCCTCACGCCGGGGGGCCAGATTCGCAGCTCAGTCCATCTCTTCCTGAACGAGGAGGATATCCGAAACCTCTCGCGAGAATCGACGCCGGTGCGCCCGGGAGACGTGCTCGCTATCGTTCCCGCGATCGCCGGCGGCGCGCCGAAGCGACGAATATCGGCGAACCGATCCCGCCGGGCTCGAGCCGCCCCCCGCGCCGGGCTCACGGCCGAGCAGCTCGAGCGCTACAGCCGCCACCTTCTCCTGCCCGAGGTGGGGCTCGACGGTCAGCGACGACTCCTAGACGCCCGCGTCTTGGTCATCGGCACGGGCGGCCTAGGATCCCCCTGCGCGACGTACTTGGCCGCCGCCGGTGTGGGGGAGATCGGACTCGTCGACTTTGATCGCGTCGAACGCTCGAATCTCCAGCGGCAGCTCCTCTTCTCCACGTCGGATGTCGGCCGGCCGAAGGTCGAGGCGGCCCGGGACCGGTTGGAGGGGATCAACCCGGACGTCATCATCCGAACGTACGCCGTACGCCTGACCTCCAAGAATGCGCGGTCGATCCTCGCGCCGTACGACGTGGTGATCGATGGGACCGACAACTTCGCGACCCGGTACCTCGTGAACGACGCTTGCGTCCTCTGGGAGAAACCGAACGTCTACGGCTCGATCTACCGGTTTGAGGGGCAAGTGAGCCTCTTCGACGCACGGCGGGGGCCGTGCTACCGGTGCCTGTACCCCGAACCGCCCCCGCCCGACGCGGTTCCGTCCTGCGCGGAAGCCGGGGTGCTGGGGGTGCTCCCCGGAATCGTCGGAACGCTCCAGGCGGCGGAAGCGCTCAAGGTGATTCTAGGCCGGGGCCGTCCGCTGTACGGGCGACTATTGCTCTTCGACGCGCTCGCGCTCGAGTTCCGCGAGTTCCGTTTACGCAAGAATCCGAACTGCGTCCTCTGCGGTCCGCGAGCGACGCAGCGACGCCTGATCGACTATCCGGCGTTCTGCGGAGAGACACCAACGCCGCGGTCGGACGAACCGGAGGCGATCGACCCGGTGAGGCTCTCGGCGTGGCTCCGCTCCGAGGATCCGCCGTTGCTGATCGACGTTCGGGAGCCGACCGAATGGGCGATCAACCACCTGCCGGGCGCTCGTCTGATTCCCGGGAGCCGGATAGAAGAGCGGCTCCAAGAGCTCGCCGCGCACCGCTCGGTCGTACTGTACTGCAAGACCGGCGGCCGATCGCGGGAGGCTGCCGCGCGGCTCCAGCGGTGGGGCGTCCGGAGGGTCCGGCACCTCAAGGGCGGGATCGATGCGTGGTGCCGAGAGGTCGACCCCGCGATGCCGCGGTACTGATCCAGCTCGACGTTTGGAGGAAGCGGTTAGCTCGCGGGAGCGGGTGGCGCCGGCGGGTGGGTCTCGTCCACCTCGAGGGCGACCCCTTCCGACCGCGCTCGGCGGGAGAGCTCTCGGCCGCAGGAATCGAC
>JAKAVH010000044.1:2320-6797 GCA_021827545.1 Thermoplasmata archaeon | reverse complement strand
TCCGACCGGGTCCTCCTCCATTTCGCCGCGTCCCGGCTCCCCCGCCGATGCGAGGATCCCGGTTGGGGGCTCCGCGCGCTACGGGGGCGAGGGCGGAGGCTCGGACAGCGTCGTTTCGGGCGAGTACGCCCGATTGCCCCGACGGCGGCGCCGGATCCAGAGGATCCCCACGCCCACCGCCACCACCCCGATCGCGACGAGCATCCCGACCAGAAGGTCGGTGCTGACGGTCCCGCCCGCCGAACCGCCCCCCACGGGCCCGCCGGGCGCCCCTCCGCCGCCCGTTCCGGACGAACCGGTCACCGAGATGTTCGCCTCCGTGCTCCGCGAAGATCCGTTGAGCGTGGCCGTCACCTCGACCTGGTCGCTCCCCACCGTAGTTCCCGCGTCGAATGCGGACGTCGCGGGGTCGAGTTGCGGGTTGATGTGCCCGTCGTCGCCCCGGAACGTCCACCGGTATTGGATCGACGACGGGCACGTCGCTGAACAGACCGGCTCCGCCCGGAGGATCTCGGCCCCGCCGATCGCCACCGACGAGGTCGCCGGATCGATCCCGAGCGACGTGATCGTGGTCAGGTCGTTCGAGATGTTCACCGTCGCCACCGCGCTGGTTGCCGAGTACCCCTCGTCCCACGCCCAGACGCTCACCTGCTCGCGTCCGGTCGCCGAACCGGCGGTGAAGGCGACCGTGCTGGTGTTCGTCACGTTCAGCGTCCCGAAGCCGCCGGAGAGGGTCCATTCGTACTCAATCGTTCCGGTGCAGTACGGGGAGCCGGTCGTGCTGCTGCATCCGGGTTGCGCCATGAGGTCGACCGTCCCGCCCGGGACGGTCGTCGAAAGGGCGGGCCGGACGATGACCGAGGTTAGGTACGTGTAGCTGGTCCCCCTCAGATCCACTGCGGTAGCGTTGGAGGCAGTGAGGTTGCCAAGATACGCGGTCACGCTGAGGTCGAACTGCCCGGTCGTCGACCCGGCGGTGAAGGCGACGTCGGGGCCGTTCGTGGTGTTGAACGTGCCCAAGGGGACGGACGACCCGTAGGCCCCCCACACGACCGCTACGCCGGTCGGGCAGGAGGGAGTACAGGCCGGGGTGGCCACGAGATCCTGCACCCCTCCCGCGAGGAGGGTCGTGCGGGATGGGGTCACCGCGAGCGAGCGGAGGAGAGGTACGGCGCTCGCCGCGATCGTCACCGGGACCGGGGCGCTCTGGACCCGGGAGCCGTTGAGGGTTGCGTTGACGAAGACGGTCTCCTCTCCCGGGGTCGCTCCCGCGACGAAGTTGGTCCCGGTCCCGGTATCGTACGTGAGGTTCCCCAGCGAGTTCGCGAGAGTCCAGTTGAACGTGAGCAGGTTGATGGGGCATGGCCCTCCGGTGCAATTGGCCGAGGCCTGGAGCCCGACCTTCTGGTGCGGGTCCAGCGTGAGCTCGTACGGCTCGATCGCGACGGAGCGCAGCTGCTGGGTGAGGGGATACGTCTCGATGCGACCGGTTGCATTCTTGGTGATCCCGTTCGCGGAGACAACGACGGAGATCGTAGCGTTGCCGCCCCACGATCCCGCGGTGAAGTAGGCGGAGCTCTGCGCGCCGTTCAGGTTCCCCAGATCCGGCGTGAGGTTCCAAGTGAAACGGCTGTAGATCGACAGCGGGCAGTTGTTGTTCTCGCAGGTGAGCACCGCGGAGAACGTCTGGGACGCGCCCGGGTCGACCGCCGCGAAGGACGGGGAGATCCGGACGCGGGTGATCACGCCCAGGCTCCAGAATATCTGGATGTCGACGGAGCGCGCGGAGACGATCGCGCTGTCGAACGAGGCGTTGACGGCGAGCCGGGTGCTCCCGTTCCCGGAGCCCGCCGTGAGGAGCACGTTCGAACCGGAGGAGGTGTTCAGGGTGGCGAGCGGCGCGGTGAGCGACCAGACGTATTGGATCCCGACCGGACACGGACCCCCGCTGCAGGAGGGGACGGCGGAGAAATTCTGGGCGCCACCGGGCGCCAGGATCGCCCCGCTCGGGGTGATGTTGACCGAATCGAGCGTGCCGTTGATGTCGGGCCTTGACGGGGCCGGGAGAGTCGCTTGGACCGGCCCCGATGGTTCGGTGCGTACCGTCGGGTTCGGGGCCATCCCGTGGCCCGTGCCGGTCGGTCCGACCGGCGGGGTCGATCCCGCGGCAGGCGCGGCGGAAAGGGGGCCGAGCGACAGGGTGCCGACCACGATCAGCATCACCGCGACCCACGACCAGCTCGCGCGCCGAGTGTACCGCATCGATTGCGTACCTCGTGGGCTCAGGTAAAAGAATCTTTCTCCGGGACCCGATCCCTGAGTGCGGACCGGGGCCTGCCGGGGTCGCGGGCGGGAAGCCGATCCCCGGGGGTCGTCCGCTGCGAACCTCTCGTGCCGTCCCTCGAGGACGGTCCGCCCGCGTTGCGATGCCGACCCTGCGGTTCGGGGGGACCCCTCGTTCAGCGCCGGGACGCGCTCCGGTTCCGGCCGGGCCGAAGTTCGCCAGCGATAGTGCGGCTGTCACTGACGACCGGTTGAGGTGAGGAGACCCCCCAAACGATCGCCTACACTCCATCAGTCAGCTCCATCGTGCCAAGCCTCGCCGGAACCGCGAAGGAGATCGATCCCCAACGCCTCCCGGACCCGTGCGTGCTGTGGGTCCAGATCCGTGAAGCTCCTTCGCCGTGAACCGCCTTCGCCCACTTCCTGTTCGTCGGCGGGGGGGGCGTGCGAACCGCTCAATCGCGCGTGCCCCTGTCAACGGCTCTCCCTTCGCCAACCCGACCTTCCCCTGCCGCACCGAGAGCTCGAGGTACTTCTCGAGGAGATACGCCAGTACGCCGAATTGGAGATGCGCTCCCTCCCGAAGATCCAACCGGCGGGCGCTGCGGTCAGACCTCGAGGACACTCTTCAGTTCCCTCCAGCACGGCTCGATCACCGCGAGCCCGGTGGAGAGCTCCACCACCCCCTCGGCGGGTAGCTCCGTGTCCGTGGTGAGCACCCACCACCCGGCAAGCCATCGGTGCCGGTGTCGGCTCTCTTTGGGCTTCGCCTTCCGTACCTGGACCGCCGCCTCATCCCAATCGATCTCGAACCGGTCGGAGAGACCCTTCGCAGAGAGCCCCGCCGGTGCCTGGCCGAGGAGCGTGGGATGATGTCGGGGACGCTCAACCCACGAGCGGCGCAGCGGCTCGGCAATCGAGCGCCCTTGGGCGATGCGACGCTCAAGGACCTCGGGCTCTATCCTCCACCGCCCCCATTGAACCAAGACGAGGAACCGTCGTCCCTCCTCTTCGATGACTTCCCGGGCACCATTCGGGTTCCCCACCGCGACCGGCGGGAGCTTCTGTTCTTGGAGGAGGACCTCCTCCACGATCCCACGACCTCTTCGATGTCCCCAGCGGTGAGGTCCGCCCCAATCTCGAGTAGGGCATTAGCGGTCGCGACGTTCGTGATTTTCCGGCCAAACTCGAAAGCGGAAGAGATTCGGTCGAGAAGGATATTCTTGAAGAACGTTTCCTTGATCACGGTGGAGCCGAGCCGTGATTTCTCGGCGCACGACCAGTAGCTTGCCAAATTCGCCGCCCCGATGAAACTCGGGCCGTCCTTGGTGAAATGGAAGTCGTCCTTGGCTCGCTCGAGGAGCGTTCCAATGCCGATCCGGCCCCTCAGACGACGAACGCTCGCAAGGGGTCCTTCATCTGTCCGAACCGGGTCAGGCTTTCACCGTCTTGCTTCACCAGAGCGCCGTTCGAGCCGAGGGTTTGGCGACCTTTTGCGTCACTCGCTTCCCGACAATTTGCCTCTGGACCTCGCTCCCTCCGATGAGCGCATTGAGTTCGGGGTCGAATACGTCCCGTGGTAGGGGTAAGGGTAATGCAAAATTTGGGCAATTGGTACTTCCGTCCGTACAATGGCGGGGGCATCACCCCACCCCCGAACTCGCTGCATTCGAGCCCGCTGCGCCGTGACGAATTGAGTCGCCCCGTTGGCCGTGCCCGCGACGACCGGTTCCGGTCCGCGCAAGGGGAGACCGTCTCGTATCCGAGGATGCATCCTCCCCTTTCGAGATCGGCCCGAACACTACGGGCAGCCATCCGCCGGATGCCAGGAGGTCCGTGGGCGAGCACCTGGGGAGTGATTGGTCGGGGAACCCATCGCCGGAATCCCCCATGACACGAGCCCGAGGATTCTTGGCTACATTGCCCGCCGACGGATTGCGCCAAGGACCATCATGATCGCCAGCGCGGCCACCAGACCGAGGCCGATCACCAAGTAGACGGGACTCGCACCCGAGGGGGTTGCTGACACGCAAGGGGGCGGGGTCGGTCCGATCGTCCTGCTGGCATTGGCGCGAGCCCACGAAGCGTCTCGGACGGTGAGGGTTACGTTGAATATCCCCCAGGCGGCAAACGTGTGGGTCGCGTTCTGGGAGGCAACCGTCGACGTACCGTCTCCGAACGACCATTGAAACGA
>JAKAVH010000044.1:0-2310 GCA_021827545.1 Thermoplasmata archaeon | reverse complement strand
TTGCAGGCGGCGGCGTAGGACGGTGGAGAGTGCGTTGGAATCGCCCGGAGGGGCGGGGGCGTCGTTGCGTTCTCAACGAAGGTCAGGTTGACCTGGACATCCTGGCCGCGGACGACAACGGAGTTCGCCGAGGAGGAGTAGTTCTGGTTCGAAGCCGTCACCGAGTAATTGTAGGTCCCGTTGGGCTCGGCAAAATGGATCGTGGATGCTGCCGAGACTCTCGAAGCGCCGCCCAACATTGCCGACCAATTCATTCCGGCAGGGAGTCCCGTCTCATGGAGGGAAATCGTGTAGAGCGTCCAATTGGGCTCCACCTTGACCAGCCCCAGGGGGAAACTGAGATTCTGGATGGTCCCGCCGGCCGGAGCGAAGTAGGACGCTCCGGAGTAGAAGCCACCGACCGGTTGACTTCCCCCGACCGCGCAGCTGAAACTCGCACAGGCATCGACGGGCACTTCGTAGAAGGGAGGGCCGGTGGCCCTGACCTCGAACGTGACGCTCCAGGTGTCCCCTCCCATCATGACGTTGGAAGTCGTGTTGGAGCTCCAATTCCAGCCGAGGACGGTCGACGTCGGGCCGGTCAGAACCGAAGGGTTCCCGGGGCAGTTCGGGGATGGGTTGCCGTTTCCCAGCACGCAACGTGCCGGGATCTTTTGACCGGGCACGAGCGAGATGTTCCAGTACGGAACGTATTGGAATATCGGACGATCCGTTCCCTCGGCCACCATCTGGGACGAATTGCCCGGAGCGGTCGCCGACAGCGTCACGTTGGCAGTCCAAGTTCCGGCCGGGCATTGGGTGGAGTTCGTCAAGCATATGGCGAGCGGTGCCACCGAGATTCCGAGCTGAAGAGACGGGACGACCAAGAACTGTGCCCGCAGCCCGGTCGAGTTCCCGTCGATGGTGAAACGGCCACCATCGGAATAGTAGAAAATGTCGGTGGTCGTCACGGTGTATTGGTAGGATCCATTGGACATGTCCAACGTCATCGTGTTGGTGGTCGAGACCGTGGATGGCCCGCCATCCGTTACGTCCACCCGCCACGGAGTTCCGGTCGGCAGGCCGCCCTCCGTGACGGTCACCTTGTACCCGGGCGCGATCACGCTGACGTTGCTCGAAAGATAGTTAGTGACGTACACATCGCCCGTCCGATTGTCGGACAGGACGAAGGAGGAGTCGTTTCCCCCACCGACGGCGCCTAGATACGATGTGCTGTTGAGAACGCTGACGTTGTGGCCGAGTTGGTTGGCAACCAAGAGATACCCCGCCTTTGGGTCGAAGGCGATGGCACGCGGCGTGCTTCCGTGCCATAGCCGAATGGTTCCCACATTGGTCGTGCCATTGATCACGCTGACCGTGGCCGACGTGGGATGGACGACATAGACCCATCCATTTTCACTATCGTAGGCTGCCCGCCACGATTCGTCCCCGAGCATCATCCACGCGACGTGGGTCCCGTGGATTACGTTCAGGCTCTGGTTCCCCATGTTGGGCACATAGACGTCGCCGTTCCCGCTATCGTACGTGGGATACACCGGGTTCGTCCCGACGGTCAGCGTCGCGAGGAGGGAGGTGCCATCGATAACCCCAACGTTGTTTGTCGCTTCGTTGGTGATGTAGACGTAGCCGTCTTGAGCGTCGTACACACCCGCGAACGGATAGTCGCCCTCGACGAATGTGGCGATGACACGCGATCCGTTGATCACGCTAACCGTATCGTCGATCCCGTTCGTCACGTACACATAGCCGTTCGTCGGGTCGTAGGTGGCGCTCGTGGGGAATCGGCCCACCGGAACCGATGCCCAGAGCGACGTGCCGTTCACGATGCTCACATTGTTCGCCTGGTTGTTCACGACATACACGAATCCGTTTCCGCTGTCGTATGTGGCCCCCCAGGGGTCGCTCCCCACGCCGATGCTTCCGACGATCTTCGAGCCGTTGAGGACGCTCACGTTGGCCGATCGCTGGTTCACGATGTAGACGTAGCCGTTTCCACGATCTAGGATGGATTGGACGGGCTCGGCCCCCAAGGGAACCGTCTGGACCGAAAGCGTGTCCATTTCTGCATTGGGTTGGCCTGAATTGGCTCGCGCGAACACCCCAGCGACCTTCGCTTCGAAATGGGGCCCGATGGAGCCCGAGGGGGACCGAGCCAACGGGATGCCGACGAGCCCCGATACTCCGGGTGCCGCCGCGAGGAGCATTAGGAAGGCGCCGGCCCATAACCAAGAGGGGTTGCCTGGGGGCCCGCTGGGCCGCCATTCTGTCGCATTAGGTAAGATCGGGCACCCTCCCTTCGCGCGAATCCCG
>JAKAVH010000272.1 GCA_021827545.1 Thermoplasmata archaeon | reverse complement strand
CGTCTCCGAGAACTCGAGCTCGTTCAGGTTCACGAAGTCGACCCCGATCCGGTCGAGGGCGTGCAGTAGCCGTCGGAGCTCCGCCTCCTTCTCGGGCAGGACGGGGATCTCCACCCCCCGCCGGATACCCCACGAGGGCGCCTCCTCGAGGACCGATCGGTACGCCCCCCCGTCGCTCGACAGTGGCCCCCACAGGTAGTGGGGAATGTGCAGGCGGAACTCGTCGAGCCCCGCCGCGGCGAGCCGCGCGAGCTTCTCGGGGTTCGGTTCGTGCGTGTAGAGGTGGATGTTGTGCCCGGCCCCGAACTCCGACTTGAGGAGACGGACGTAGTGCTCGACCCGGTCGATCACGCCGAGCGGGTCCCCGCCCGTGATCCCCGTACCGGCCGCCCCGATCGACCTCGCCTCGTCGAGCACGTCGGCGTCGCGCGTCACGCGGCGCTCGTTCGCGTAGACCACGTCAAGCTGGTTGCGGGTCGGGGAGACCGGGCAGTAGAAACACCGGAACCGGCACAGGCCCGAGACGAAGAGGACCATTTTCTGGCCCTCGGCGCACTGCCGACACGCGGGGGAGAGCTCGCCACGGTAGCTCGACGCCATCGGGAGCAAGTGGAGCCCGCGCGTCTCCATGGGACGTCGAGGAGGTGGGCTACGGGGTAAAAGCATTGGCGCCCGGGCGCCCCGGGGAGGTTCGGAACGTCGGCGCCCCCCGAGGCGAGCGGGAGCCCGAGCGGATCGAGCGCTCACCCTCGACCCGGTGCGAGGTCACGGCCGGCCCCCCCGGATCTTCGCGCGGTGCGCGCCGAAGGTCGCAGGGTCGTCCGGGGCCGGAGCGCTGAACGCTGCCGCACGACGCGCCCCCGGGCCCTGTTGGCGGGCGAAGAAGATCGCCCGATCGGCCTCGGCGGTATCGGAGTCGGACGCCCAGCTCCGGCCGCCCGCCGCTCGTCCCCGGGATCACCGGCCCGTACCTTCGAACTCTAGGAGGGGTTTCCCCGTCCGCCTCGCCGTTGGCGGGGCCTCGCGTCCGGAGCGGCGGCCCCGAAGGGACGCCGGAGCCCCGTGGTGGCCCGTCGCCACCTAGTGAGCCCGAGGGGGGAAGAGGCGTAGGCTCAAATGCCCCGCCCGGTTCCGCCGCCTCGCTTTCGGAGAGTCTCGGCGATGGAGATGCAACCCGGCCAGATGGCGTACGACCGTGCGAGCACCGTCTTCTCCCCTGACGGACGATTGTTCCAGGTCGAGTACGCCCTCCAGGCGATTCAGATGGGCGGGACCGCCGTCGCGGTGACGTACGACACGGGGATCGTCTTCGTCGCCTACCGCAACCTGCCCGTGAGCTCGCTCGCGGAGTCCGGCTCGATCGAGAAGAGCTTCGCGATCGACGCGGGCCTCGGGTGCGTCACCGCCGGACTCATCGCGGATTCCCGGGTCCTCGTCGAGTTCCTCCGCGTCGAGGCCCAGCGCCACCGGATCAGCTACGGGGAGGTCGCACCGTACTCGCTGCTCGGGCACGCGCTCGGCACGCTCCTCCAGCAGTACACGCAGTTCGGCGGCACCCGGCCGTTCGCGGTGTCGCTCCTCCTCGGAGGGTTCAACGGTCGGACCGCGGGCTTGGTCGAACTCGACCCGAGCGGCGCCACGATCGGGTGGAAGGCGTACGCGATCGGCCGCAACCGTCGGGCGGTCGCCGATTTCCTCGAGGAGAAGGTCACCGACCACCTCAACGAGGAGTCCGCGTTCAAACTCGCCGTCCAAGCGGTCGCCGAAGGCTCGCCGACGCCGTTCCAGGCCGAGGCGCTCGACGTGGCGATCCTCGAGCCCGACGCCGAGCTGAGCCGACTCACGTCCGCCGAGGTCGCACGCCGGGTCCAGGGCATGCCGTTCATCGGCACCCCCGAGCGGCGGCCCGCGTCCCGCTGAACCGGCCGAGCATCGCCCCCGGGAAGTTCCGTGGCCCGACTTCTTCCTCCCGGGCGGAGGAGCCGGGGCCGGGGCGTACCTCCCCCTCAGGGCGGTGACGGACGGTCTCCCGTGGGTCCGGAGGGGGAGGTGCCCGACTCTCGGTGCTCCGACTCCCGCTCGGAATACGGCCGCATTCCCTCACGGGCGGGCCCCTCGGAATCCGCGGAGCCCGACCGGCCGACCCCACCCGGGGGAAGGGAAGCGCGCTCGCGCGCCGTCGACCAACGGCGATCCCCCGCCTCGAGGTAGAGCGACCATCCGGCGAAAACCCCGAGGAGGGTCACGGAGAGCAGGATGAAGAGCGCGAACTCGCCGTCGGGGGTGAGCGTCAGGAAGAGGGCTCCCAGGACCGTGAACGAGGTCAGGAAGAGCCCCACGAAGATCACGACCACGACGACCGAAATGTCCCGAACGGTCGCGGGTCGGTCCCGGGCGTCCCCGGCCATCCGCGTCGCGTCACCGCGGTGGAACCGATAATGGTTCCGAACGTAGTCCGTCGGCGGGGTGCGGACCTTGAGAGAACGAGGTGTCCGCCTCGCGCCGACAGCGGCCCCGGAGCCCGGGTCTAACCGGTCGGCGCGGTCGACCGGCGGGCCACGGCGAACTCGTCGCGCAGCCGCATGCGCCGTCGCGTCCGGTGGTACGTGACCGCGAACCGGTGGGCCTCGTCGCGTACCGCTCGGAGCAAGAGCATCGGCGCGGAGTTCGGGTTCGGCGAGATCGGTCGGGGCCGGTCCGCGAGGTAGACCTCCTCTTCCCGCTTCGCAAGCCCGACGGTCGGGATGCGGTCCGCGAGGCCCAGCGCGGCGAGGGAGGAGACGGCGGCGGAGAGCTGGCCCGCCCCGCCGTCGATGAGCAGGAGGTCGGGGAGCGGCTCCGACTCGGCGAGGCGACGGAGGTACCGGCGTCGCACGACCTCGGCGACCATCGCGAAGTCGTTCGTGCCCTCGACCGACCGGATGCGGTAGCGTCGGTACTCCGAGCGCTTCGCGAGCCCGCGCTCGAAGACGACCAGCGACCCGACCGCCTCGGCGCCCTGGAAGATCGAGATGTCGACCCCCTCGATGCGATTCGGGATCGTCGGGAGCTCGAGGAGGCTCTGCAGGGCGAGGAGGACCTCGCGCGGGGCCGGCCGGGCGACGACCTGGTCGACGGTCGCGCGCGCGAGACGCTCGGCGAGCCGGGCGAGCGCCGCGTAGCGGCCGGTCGGGCGGAACTGGACCTCGACGCCGCGCGGGACGAACAGTTCGTCGAGCGTCGGATCGATCCCCGCCGGACGTGGGCCGGCGACGTAGATCCGCGCGGGCAGCTCGAACTGGTTGCCGTAGTACTGCGTGAGGAACTGTCGGAGGATCTCCCCCGGTTCGGGGACGTCGTGGGCCGGGATCGCCACGAGATGCGGCTCGGTCTGGCGCACCTCCCCGTCGTCGACCCGCACGAGGCCGACCGCGACGCGGAGCGTCGAGGGGTCGTTCGGGTAGGCGAGAGCGAGGACGTCCGCCCGCCCGCTCCCGGGACCGATGACCGACTGGCGGTCCCGGAGCGCGCCGAGGCCCTCGAGTGCGTCGCGCAGGAGCGCCGCGCGTTCGAACTCCTCGCGCGACGCGGCCGCCCGCATCTCCGCCTCGACCGCCGGCCGGACGAGCGGCGACCGGCCGCGGAGGACGTCGGTCGCCCGTTCGACCTGGGCGCGGTAGGCGTCGCGGTCGACCGCGCCGATGCACGGCGCGCTGCAGACCTTGAGGTGGTAGTACAGGCACGCCTCCTTGGGCAATCGGACGCACCGGCGGAGCTGGAAGAGGTCCCCGAGCAGCCGCTCGACCCCCCGCGCCTCGCGCGCGCTCGTGTACGGGCCGAACAGCTGGACGCCCGCGCGGCGTCGCGGGCGGCGCACGAGGAGGACGCGCGGGAACTCCTCGCCGACGGTCACCGCGAGGTACGGGTAGCTGCGGTCGTCCTTGAGGAGCACGTTGTACGGCGGCTGGTACTGCTTGACCAGGCTTGCCTCGAGGAGGAGCGCTTCGCGCTCGTTCGATGTCGGCACGAACTCGACGCTCGAGCTCTCCGCGAGGATCGAACCGTCCTTGTCGATGCGGGCTCGCAGGTGGTCGAGGACCCGACGCCGCAGGCTGCGGGCCTTCCCCACGTAGACGACGTCCCCGGCCGCCGAGCGGAACAGGTAGACCCCCGGACCGACCGGACCCGGCCGGAACCCCTCGCCGGTCGCGGCCGCCAGGTGGCTCGCCGGAACGAACGCCGGGAGCTCGACCGGCGGTCGGTCGCTCATGGGCGGGTTCGCCGCGCGACCGGGACCGGAGCGCGCAAAAGGGGCGCGAGGAACCGGCCCGTGTGCGAGGCCGGAACCCGGGCGATCTCCTCGGGCGGTCCCTGCGCCACGACCCTGCCGCCCGCGTCGCCCCCCTCCGGGCCGAGATCGATCAGCCAATCGGCCGACTTGAGGACGTCCAGATTGTGCTCGATCACGACCACGGTGTTGCCGCCCGACCGCAGGCGGAAGAGAACGGCGAGCAGCCGGTCCACGTCGGCGAAGTGGAGGCCGGTCGTCGGCTCGTCGAGGAGGTAGAGGGTCCGCCCGGTCGGGGGCTTCGCGAGCTCGTAGGCGATCTTGATCCGTTGGGCCTCCCCGCCCGAGAGCGTGGTCGCGCTCTGGCCGAGTCGGATGTAGCCGAGGCCGACATCGCTGAGGAGGCGCAGGCGCGTTTCGATGCGGCGGTGGTACTGGAAGAACGCGAGCGCCTCGTCGACCGTCATGTCGAGGACGTCCGCGATCGACTTCCCCTTGAACATCACCTCGAGCGTCTCGGAGTTGAACCGTCGCCCGTGGCACTCGTCGCACGCCACGTAGACATCCGGGAGGAAGTGCATCTCGTAGCGGATCACGCCGTCCCCCTCGCACGCCTCGCACCGTCCGCCCGCGACGTTGAAGCTGAAGCGTCCCGGCGCGAAGCCCCGGGCCTTGGCTTCGGGGAGCCCGGCGTAGAGCTCGCGGACCGGCGTCATGATGCCCGTGTACGTCGCCGGATTCGAGCGCGGCGTGCGGCCGATCGGGGACTGGTCGATGAGGAGGACCCGGTCGACCTCGTCGATCCCCTCGATGTAGTCGTGGCGCCCGGGCGTCGCGCGCCCGAGCCCGAGGTGCCGCTGGACCGCCTTGTAGAGGATCTCCTCGAGCGCCGTCGACTTCCCGCTTCCCGAGACGCCCGACAGGCCGACGAAGAGGCCGAGGGGTATCCTGAGGTCGTCCCCCTTGAGGTTGTGCTCCCGCGGTCCGTGGATCGTCAGCCACCGGCGCGCGGGAGGCGCTCGGGTCTCGGGAACGGCGATCGTGCGCCGCCCCGACAGGAACTGGGCCGTGAGCGAGCGCGGCGCCCCGCCGATCGACGCGGGCGGCCCCGAGTAGAGGACCTCGCCGCCGAGGCGGCCGGCGCCGGGACCGAGGTCGACGAGCCAGTCGGACTCGCGCATCGTCATCTCGTCGTGCTCGACGACGAGGAGGGTGTTGCCGAGGTCGCGCAGCGTCTTGAGGGTCGCGAGGAGGCGGGCGTGGTCGCGCGGGTGGAGGCCGATCGACGGCTCGTCGAGGATGTAGAGGACCCCGACGAGACCGCTGCCGATCTGGGTCGCGAGGGCGATGCGCTCCGACTCGCCGCCCGAGAGCGTCCCGGACGAGCGGTCGAGCGTGAGGTAGGTGAGGCCGACGTTCTCGAGGAAGCCGAGACGCGCGCGAATCTCCTTCACGACCTGGCCGACGATCTGGTGGTCGCGTTCGGTGAGCGTGAGGCCCCGGAACATGGCCGCGGCGTCGAGGACGGTCATGCCCCCGACGTCGGCGATCGACCGGCCGTCGACCGTCACCGCGAGGCTCTCGGGCTTGAGGCGACGGCCCTGGCACGACCGGCACGGAACGAACGACAGGAAGCCGAGGTAGTACTCCTTCGCGCTCTCGCTCTTCGTCGCCTTCCAGCGGCGCTCGACGGCGGCCACGAGGCCCTCGCGCAGCCAGCCGCTCCCCCACCACCACTCGCCGGCACCCCCGACCGTGCCGATGTTCTTCGTGGAGCCGTACATCATCGCCTTCCAGCCCTCCGCAGAGAGCTCCCGGACGGGGCGGCGCAGGTCGTAGCCGAACGCCTTCGCGAATCGGGCGAGCGAGTTCGCCCCGGGCGTGAGCCCCCAGACGACGATCGCCTTGCCGAGCGGCTTTTCCTTGTCGGGGACGATCCGGTCGGGGTCGGCGTGGAGGGTCGCGCCGATCCCGAGGCACTCGGTGCACGCGCCCGCCGGATTGTTGAACGAGAACATCCGCGGCGTGAGCTCCTCGATCGAGAACCCGCACGTGGGGCACGCGCGACGGCTCGAGAACGTCTCGCGCGCCCCGCCCGGGCGACGGAGGACGACCAGCCCGTCGCCGAGCTCTCGGGCGAGCTCGACCGACTCGGCGAGGCGGCTCTCCTCCTCGTCGGAGACCTCGAAGCTGTCGACGACGACCTCGATCGTGTGCTTCTTGTTCTTCTCAAGACGGACCTCGGATCCCGGCAGTCGGACCTCGACGCCGTCGATCACGAACCGCCGGTGGCCACCTTTGCGCAGCCGATCGAGCACGTCCCGGTGCTCGCCCTTCTTCGCGCGAACCACGGGGGCGAGGAGGTCGACCTTCTCGCCCCGCGACCGGGTGCGGATCGCGAGGACGATCCGGTCGACGGACTGGGGCGCGATCTCCTCGCCGTCGTTCGGGCAGTGGGGGACGCCGATGCGGGCGTACAGGAGGCGCAGGAAATCGTGGATCTCGGTGACGGTCCCCACGGTCGAGCGGGGGTTGCGGCTCCCCGAGCGCTGCTCGATCGCGATCGCGGGCGAGAGGCCCTCGCTCGAATCGACGTCGG
>JAKAVH010000005.1 GCA_021827545.1 Thermoplasmata archaeon | reverse complement strand
CCCAACGGCGTCATGGTCCCCTCCCTACCTCCTTCTCCTGCGCGGGAGCCTCCCGTCACGCCACGACGGCCCCGATCACGAACAGTCCGAGGAGCAGGAGCAGCACGACGACGGTCGCGATGTACGCGAGCGGTCGCTCATGGCCATGGAACGCATGGTAGGCCACGAAGACCACGCGTCCGACGACGACGATGATCATCGCGAAGACGCCCAGGGTGATGAAGGCGGTCGGGGAGCCCGCGATGAGCCGCGCATAGAACGCGGCAAGGCGGTCCGGCCCGAACGATTGGGGCGTGGAGAGGATCGAGCTCAGCGTATAACCCGGATGAAGCCAGAGTTCTGCAATCATGCCCCCGGTCGCGAGAATGACGAAGGCGATCACCCCGCCCCGAAGGATCCGCGAGACGCTGACGTAGGCTTCCGGCGAGAACGTGGGATCCGGCGGCAGACGGGCTGACGGGTCCGTACTCGCGCCGGTCATAGGGCGAACGCCCCCCGGACGATCGTCTCGATCGCGAGCACGAGCAGGACCGCGGTGAAGACCCAGCGGATGAGCCGGTTGGTGAGCTTTGGAAGAAGGCGGCTCCCTGCGAACGCCCCGGCCGCGGTCCCGACCGCAGCCGGCGCCGCGAGCATCGGGACGATGAGCCCGCCCGCGAAGAGGACGCCGACCCCCGCCGTGACCGTGACCCCGATCATGAAGTTGCTCGTCGCGGTGGCGACCTTCATCGGCAACCGGAGCGCGCGGTCGAGGGCGAGCACTTTCAGCACGCCGCTGCCGATGCCGAAAAGCCCCGAGACGATCCCGGCGGCGAACATCACGAGCAGCGCCGTCACCGTGTTCTGCCCCTTGTAGTGGACGACCTTCTGGTGCAGGAGGTCGTAGTAGTTCCCTTCAAGGTGGAAGCGGCGGGAGAGCGCGTCGGGCTCGACGTCGGGCGGGTGTTCCTCGTGGCGCATGGAGAGGCTCCCCGGGACGGTCGAGACCAGCACGACCCCGAGCAGGATCAGAAGGACCGGCACGAGGCTCGTGTGACTCAGGACGACGGTCGCCGACGCTCCGATGAGGGCGCCCGGCACGGTCGCGATCTCGAGCACGCTGCCGATCCTGAGGTCGGTGAGCCGGTCGTGGACGTACGCCGCCCCGGAGGTCGCGGCCGTCGCGAGGACGCTCACCGCGCTCGCGCCGATCGCGTAGCCGAACGGGACATTGAAGAACAGCACGAGGACCGGGGCGAGCACCACACCGCCCCCGAGTCCGGCGAGGCTCCCCACGAACCCCGCAGCCACGGCGATCAGGAGGAGCGACACGACCAGAACGATCAGCAGCATGGTTCACGAACCCCCCGACGCCGGTAGGGGGGACGCGCGATCGTCCTCTCGGGGCTCGTCGGGGGCCTCGGTCATCACGGTACGGATCGCGCGTTGTTTCCAGATCGATCCGTCCCACGCCCGGAGCGCAAGCTCCCGGACGTCGTCCACGCGGTCCCGAACGGGGATCTCGGCCATGAGGACGCCCCCCTCTCCCCACGCCGCGAAGAGGTCGCTCGTGTGGATGGTGAGGAGCCGGCCCTGGTAGATCGCCCGCCCGGAATGGTTCGGGGCATGGCCCTTCAGCATGACCCGGCAATCGACCGCGCGCAGAAAGGCCTCGAGCGCCCGTGCGTCGTAGGCGAATCCCGCGTCCCGGGCCTCGTACTCGAACGCCGGATCGCTCCAGACGAGCCCCTCAAGGAGCGCAAGGTCGTCCCGGTCCCACTGGGCCGGATCGTAACGTCCCACCGGCGGGATGCCTCCGTGCGCGAGAAACACGCCGTTCTCGGTCCGGGCCGCGAGCGGAAGCCGCTCGAGCAGGCCGACGAGCCGCTCCCACAGCGCGAGGGCGTCGGACGGGGAATACGTCCTTCGGAGCTCCCGCAGGAGGGTCGGCCCCGGCACCGGGATCTGCCGCGTCGTCTCGTGATTCCCGCGCAAGGGGATCACGCGTTCCGGGTCGTGGGCGGCCCAGGCGAGAAGGTACGCGGCAAGCCAGACCGAACCCGCCGGCAACGACGACGGGTCCGGCTGGGACCGCGTCGCCCGGTCGACGTAGTCGCCCAGGGCGACGAAGCGTTGGTGCGGCGAGGCTGCGCGGGCGAACGATAGCGCGGCCGAAACCGCGGGCCAGTCCCCGTGACTGTCGCCGATCACCTGGATCGGCCGGTCCGCGGGTACCCGTACAAGCAGCGGCCAGGGCCGGTGGTCGAAGGCCGTGCCGACCTCGTCCAGAACCTCGTGTAGGGCCGCCGACCCGGCATCCGCCAGCGCGATGGGGTTGTCCCGCAGTCGTTCTGCCCAGCTACTCACGCCGAGACCTCCGGACGCTCTCTCGGCGATCAGCTACGCCTAGAAGAGCGGTCGGTACGGTCTCGTGAACAGGCGCCATTCTCCCGTCGTGGGGTTGTATACCGAGTTAACAAAACATTTCCAGCGGTCGTCGTCCACATGGGGGAAATCGGCCCGGTAGTAGTATCCCGGCCACCGGGTCTCCTCCCGAAACAGCGTGTGGCGGAGCACCGCGTCGGCCGTCCACACCCGGTGGTCGAGCTCCCAGGACCGTTGCAGCTGGTGGAGGTCCCGGGCCCCGAGGTGCTCGAGGTCCGTCCGCAGCGCCGCGAGATGGCCCATTCCCCGCTCGAGGAGGTTGCGGCTCGTCGAGTAGTTCGCGCTCACGCCGCCCCCGTACTCGTCCATGATCTTTTCGAGCCGGTTCAGGCCCTGGTCCGGGTACAGGAGGTCCGGGTGCACGGTCCCGGCGGTGATCGTCGGACCCAATTCCGCGAACCGGCGCACCGGCGCGTAGATCTTCGTCCGCAACGCCTCGACGTCGACGTCCGCGACGTGCGGCGGCTCCGGATGGTCCCGGAGGAAGGCGACGGCCGCCTTCGCGGCAAGCCGACCCTCCGAGTAGGAGCCGCTTGAGAACTTGTGCGCCGAGCCCCCGACGGTGTCTCCGGCGCCGAAAAGGCCCTGCACGGTGGTCATGCGATTGTACCCCCACCGGTACTCCTCCGGGGCGACGTCGCCCGGACCGCTCGTCCACGCCCCGGCGCAGACCGCGTGAGACCCCATGACGTACGGCTCGGAGAGGATCAGCTCGGACGGGGTCGTCTTGGGCTCGATCCCCTGCGAGGCCCACGTCACGGCCTGACCGATCGTCATGTTGAGGAAGTCCTCCCACCCGACGGCCTCTTTCTCGGGGGTGTCGAGGACGCGCTCCGTGTGCAGCAGGATCGGCCCGCGTCCGGCGAGGATCTCCTGCAGCATGAGGTGGTTGCGAAGGCACGTCGGCATCGGCTTGGCGTCGGCGTACTTCCCGACGCGCTCCCGCAGTTCGGGGAGCCGGGAGCTCTCGTAGGAGTCTCCGGAGGCGTTCGTCGCGATCGCCTTCAGCATGAGGAACCAGGCACCGACCGGCCCGTATCCGTCCTTGAAGCGGGTGACGACGAGACGGTTCTCCATCTGCGTCATCTCGGCGCCCATCTGGATCAGGAGGGCGTAGGCGGACCCGGACGCCCACGGCGGGTACCAAGTCCGGCCCGAACCCTCACCGGCGGAGCGCGGGCGATAGATGTGCGAGGCACCGGCCGCGGACACAATGACGGCCTTGGCACGAAAGACGTAGAACGAACCATCGCGGACGTTGAAGCCGACCGCCCCGGCGACCCGGTTCGGGTCCTTCGAGTCCTTGAGCAGGTGGGTGACCATGATCCGCTCGTGCACTTCGGAGGCGGACTTCCGCGTCGCCTCCGCGATGATCGGCTTGTACGACTCCCCGTGGATCATAATCTGCCAGCGGCCCTCCCGCACGTACTTGCCGGTCTGGGGGTCGGTGAAGATCGGGAGGCCCCACTCCTCGAACAGATGGACCGTCGAGTCGACGTGGCGAGCAACGTCGTAGACGAGGTCCTCTCGGGAGAGTCCCATCAGGTCGTTGCGGACGTACCGCACGAAGTCCTCGGGCTGGTTCTCGTTCCAGCGCATCCCCATGTAGCAGTTAATCGCGCTGAGACCCTGCGCGACGGCGCCGCTGCGCTCGATCGCGGCCTTCTCCGCGACGACGATCTTGAGGTCCCGACCCCAGTACCGTGCCTCGAACGCGGCGCCGCAGCCGGCGAACCCGCCACCCACGATCAGGATGTCGCAGTCGACCGTGTGGGTCTCGGGCGTCTGGTAGTTGATGTCCGTCATGAGCGTACCCTTGGCCTAGGCCGTCTCCGTCTTGCGCGGAAGCGTCGGCAACGATTCTACCGCGAGATAGTCCGGTTCGAAGGAGAGCAGCTCGCTCGCCGCCATGTCGGCCGGCGGCTCGGGGGATTCTTGCGGCGCGCGGATCGATCCCCACGGGGTCGTCCGGATGGGGAAGGTGAACTCCTTGAGGTCCCCGTTCCGCATACGGATCTTCCACTCGATCTTGTCGGTCGTGCGAGTCGGCTGGACCGAGTGGCCGAGAGGAGCGAAGTCGGCGTAACCCCGCACTTCGATCGCGGCCTCCGGACAGGACTTCACGCAGGCGTAGCACTCCCAGCACATCGCCGGTTCGATGTTGTACGCGCGCCCCTGCGTCGCGTCAATGTGCATGATGTCGCTCGGGCAGATCTTCACGCATTCCATGCAGCCCTTGCACTTGTCCGTGCGTACGTAGGTTGGCATCAATCCTCCACGCGAACTCGATCCTGCGAGGCGGGAGGGACCGCGCCCTGATACCTCGTTCGCATGAACGCACCTCCCAACCGGGGGTGCATGAAAAGACTTTCGACAATTGTCCAAATTAATTCCGGGGCATCGAACGCCCCGGTCCCGGCACGCCGGTGCGGTCGGTAAAGCAGGCTCCCGAGCCGGCGTCCCTCCGCGACGCGGGGGCGGTCTTCGGGTTCAGCCGAGACGGTACTGGACCCCGCGTCCGGCCGGCGGGTACGTCCAGATGAGCGCGTGGTTGCCGAGGGTCTGGCAGGCGACCCGGCAGGCGCCGGTCTCGAGACAATTCTCGTAGCTGATCCTCAGGTGGTCCGACTCCCAGTGATAGACCTCGGCGGGGCAGACCCGGATGCAGGGCCGGCCCGGGCAGGTCGCGCAGAGCTTCGGGTCGGATAGGCTCAGGTGCGAGGTCGGGTCGGTGTCGAACGCGTCCGAACCAAGCCGCTCGGCGATCGGGATCCGGCCCGCCATGAGCCCGGGCCTAGGCCGGCACGATCGCGTGCTCGACCTTCACGAGGAGATCCGTCGAGAGCTCACCCATGTTGTGGGCGCAGCGGGCGTGCTCCCGGACCCGCTCCACGATCTCCGCCTTCGACCCCGCGCGCAACGCCCACTCACACGGGAAACCGAGGCTCCGGCATTCGAACTTCACCGCCGACATTGCGACCCACCGGTTCCCCGCGCGGGCGCGGAGAGACCGAGTGCGGAGACTCGCGCGGAGTGATAAGGACTTGGTCGGAACGCCCCGAGCGAGGCCTTACGTAGCGGCGTCGTGTGGGCATCCGATGGACCGTCCGACCGACACGGAGGCTCCGGTACCCCTCCCGGTGCTGGGGGCGAAGCGCGCGCCTACCCTACCTCCCGAAGGGGCATTCTCGATCGGTCCGCTCGACCGCTCCCGCATCGGGTCGGTGCTCGCGGTCCTCTCGGGCAAAGGGGGGGTCGGGAAGACGTTCGTTGCGGCGCTCCTCGCCGCGGAGTTCCGCCGGGCGGGCGCCCGGGTCGGCGTGCTCGACGCCGACATCACCGGTCCTTCCATGGCCCGGGTCTTCGGGGTCCGGGCGGTCCCAGCGCTTTCGCCGGACGGGCAGCACATCGAGCCGCTCTGTTCGACCGGTGGGGTCTACGTGATGTCGATGGCGGCGGTGACCGCGGCCAGCGAGATCCCGCTCCTCTGGCGGGGCCCGATGATCAACAGCGCGATCCGGGGGCTCTTCAAGGACACGCGATGGCCCGAGCTCGACTACCTCATTGTGGACCTCCCGCCCGGAACGAGCGACGCTCCGATGACGGTCTTCCAGTCGTTCGATCCGGACGGTGTCGTGATCGTCACGGCTCCGACGGAACTCTCGGCCGAGGTCGTCGCCAAGGCCTCCTCGATGGCGAAGACCTTCGAGGCTCCGGTACTCGGACTGATCGAGAACATGGCCTGGCTTACCTGCCCGCACGGCGACCGGGTCGATCTCTTCGGGCCCTCGCGGGGGCCCGAGTACGCCACCCGGATGGGGATCCCGTTCCTCGGCACCCTCCCGATCTATCCGGCCTTGCCGGCCCTCGCGGACTCGGGCCGGATCGAAGAGCTGCGCGCGCCCGAGGCGAGCCTCGTTGCCGACCGTGTCCGGATGCTCCTCGACCGGCTCCGCCGCGCGCGGAAGCCGTCCTCAGGGACCGGTCGATCCGTCGCCTCGGGATCCGGGGGGGCGACGTGACGGCGTCGGGGCCGGCGGCGCCGTCGGTCCGGATCCTGCGCCGCACCGGCGACCCGTTCGAGGCGGAGGAGATGGAGTCGGGAGCTCCCGCCGAGGAGCCGTCGCATGTCGCGATCCTCAACCACCTCTTTTACGACAGTTCCGTGGACCTCGGCGCCCTCGTGCGGGTCGGACGGACGACGTACGTCTGCACCCGCGCGGGCTGGCGGCTCGTCCCCGACGGGCGAGGGGCCTGATGGGTCGGCTCGGCCTCCTCGTCTTCGTCTCCCCCGTGCAGCACCGCGCTCCCGACACGGCGGTGGCGATCGCCGACGCCGCCGTCGGGGCCGGGCACGCCGTCTCGCTCTTCCTCCTCGCGGACGGCGTCTATCTGGCGAGCCGGGCGCTGCTCAACGCCCCCGAGGAGACGGCCGTCCACCGCCTCTCCCGCCTCGCGGGACGGGCGGAAGTCGTGACCTGCGCCACAGA
>JAKAVH010000254.1 GCA_021827545.1 Thermoplasmata archaeon | reverse complement strand
TCGCCCCGAGGGCGAGCGGTCCGTAGACGATAAACGAGTGGCCGGTGATCCAGCCGATGTCGGCCATGCACCAGTAGACGTCGTTCGGGTGGATGTCCTGATAGAATTTCGAATTCGCCGTCACGTAGGCGAGGTATCCGCCGACGTTGTGCTGGATCCCCTTCGGCTTCCCCGTGGTTCCGCTCGTGTACATCAAAAAGAGCGGGGAATCGGCCGGCACCGAAACCGGAGGGACCCGGCGGCCCCGATACTTCTCGAGAAGGTCATCGATCAGGAAGTCGCGGCCCTTGACCAGCGGGCTCGCCGAGACATACTTGTCCTTGAAACGCTTCCAGATCAGGACCTTCTCGGGCGCCCGTCCCTCCCGCTGGGCCGTCTCGTACGCGATGTCCGCCGCGGGCTTGTGGTCGACGATCTTCCCGCTCCGATAATAACCGTCCATCCCGATCAGGACCCGACTCTGCGAATCCGCGATCCGCTGGCCGCTCGCCTCCCCGGAGAATCCTCCGAAGACGACGGAGTGGATCACGCCGAGCCGCGCGCAGGCGAGCATGGTGATCGGAAGCTCCGGAGTCATCGGCAGGTGGATCGTGACCCGGTCCCCGGCCTTGAGGCCGGCAAAGTCCTGGAGAAGCGCGGCGAGCTCGTTCACGCGGACATAGAGCTCCTGGTACGTGATCGAAACCGGGGCCTCGCTCTCGGGTTCGGCGACGAAAATGAGCGCCGCCTTGTTCTGCTGGGTCGCGAGGTGCCGGTCGACGCAGTTGAAGCAGGCGTTCAGCTTTCCACCGACGAACCACCGATAGAACGGAGCGTTGCTCGAGTCGAGCGTCGTGTGCCAGTACTTATCCCACGTCAATAGATCGGCAAACTCCCGGTACGACTCGGGGAAGTGTTCCAGTGAGAATCGTTCAAAGACAGAGGGGTCGGAAAGGTTCGCTTGTCCAATGAACTTCGGCGACGGTTCAAAGTACTCCTCTTCCTTCCAATGGACCGCGATCTCGGCTTCGCTCAGCTCCGTTGATTTGTTCGTGCGCGTAGGATGCTTGCTTTCCGCCATAGATCGGTCCTCGACCATGCGCAGGTCTGTCACGGTATTAACGATTTCACAACCCCCCGGACCTTTCGGTGATGACGACCCAAACCGGGACGGCTGTAGCCGGGCCGGCTTCCCGCCGTTCAAACGAACGTCGCGATACCCTAACTGAACGAGGTTACGACGCCTTCAAAGAGAAAAAAGAGGGTGTGGGAAAGGGTTAGCCGCGAGGTCGTCCGGGCACCCTAAATCGGGATCACCCGGCGACCGTAGTTCGCGTTGGTCAAGATGCCGGTGGCGACGAACCACGCAACGAGGCCGTCAATGAACGTCTCGATCCCCGTCGCCTGCCAGAGGCCGTTCGACACCGTGTTCCCGCCGCCCAAGTACCAGAAGTCGTACGACAACAGCACGAAGGCGATGAACAACAACAGGAAGACGACGAATATGCCGACACCGTGTTTCGGTGCGTTGACCAAGAACGCCAGTGTGAACAACGTCCAGACGATCATGAACATCGCGACGTCATACATGTGAAGGGTATTCGTCGCGCTCGGATGCCAGAGCAAAAAGGCGGTAAAGGCAAGACAGAACGAACCGTATCCCATGAACGCGGAGCCGGCGAAAATCTCCCCCTTTCGCATCGCGATGATTCCCGCGATCAGCTGAGCGGCGCCCCCGAAGAACGTCGCCATGCCGAACACAGGGTCGTTACCGACGTAGTTCCAACCACCGTTAGACGCAATCGCCATCCCCGCGACCATCGTGGTCGTGCCGAACCCCATCAACCCGACCACGGCGGGATTCGCCCAATCCGCACTTACCTGCACCGGCGGCTTGTAGTAGTCCGGATTAGCCGGACCCCCCTGCGCTGCCATGCTAACGCGCACCGCGGTCCACCCCTAATATACTTTCGCTAGTCGGGAACACCCGGCTCCCTCGCCATCGCCCGCTGCGCCGGCCGTCGCGGGATTTAAGCGCGAGGGCCGCTACGTCCGTCCGGATGAAAGACCGTCAAGAGCTCGACAGGATCCGGTTTAACGAGACCCGGGTCGTTCTCACCCGGGACCTTTCGACGATGAATCCGAACCTCGTTCCGGGCGCCCAAGGACTCGTGATCGGAAAGCTGGCGAACTACACGCTCAAGGTCGCCTTTCCCCGGGTAACGGTAGGGGTCAGCTGGCGCGACTGCGAGATCGTCCCTGATAAGATTGGCATGCCGACGGATGCGGAACAACCCAAGGCGCTGCCGCGTCCACGCGCAATGGGAGAGGAGTGACGACGCCGCTACCGTGGGTCGGTTCCCGCGGTGGTTCTTTCTCCCCGCGGCCGGGCCAGGAACTCGAGCCGATTGCCGAACGGGTCGGCCGCGTAGAACCGGTCGAACCCCGGCAGCGGCTGGTCCTCCCAAACCCGGACCCCCGCCGCTTCGAGTCGGCCCCGTAGGGCACCGAGGTCGTCCACCTCGATCGCCACATGGGCCTTCGCGCTGGGGCGGAATCCGATATCGGATCCCAAGTGCAGCTCCAGCCCGGAGTCGAGTCTAAACCATAGCCCCCCTCGCGACCGTAGGTGCTCGGGTTTCGGAATCTCGGCGAGGCCCACGGTCGTCGCGTAGAACGACCGGGCGTCCGACTCTCCTCCGGCGGGAATCGAAATCTGCACGTGGTGAAGGCGGCGCATCGCTCGGTCGGAGGGGAGCCGCGCGAGCGTTTGAAGCTACTCTGACGATCGATCGGGCTCGCCGTCGGCGGACGCCGAAGGCGGGTTTGCTTCCGAGCTCTCGGCCGAGTCGGGCCCGTTCTGGCGCGCGAGCGTTTTGAGCTGGGCCTGGAGCTCGGCCCGCTCCTCTTGGGCTTTCGCGAGGGTCCGCGCCGCCTCGGTTCGGGCCGATTCGGTCTCCGCGCGCAATCGCTCGAGATCCGCGTCTGCCTTCGCGCGTTCGGCGAGCGCGCGTTCGAACTGCGTCCGCAGTCGCTCGACTTCGGCCTCCCGGGTGGCCAGGCGCTCTTCCCGGAGCTGGACCGCCGCCTCCCGGCGGGCAACCTCCGCCACCCGTTCGGAAAGTGCGGGATCGGCCGTCGGTCCCGGGCCCGAGCCCGGACCGGGAGCCGCGACGGTCGTTGCGTCGGCCGATGGGGCGGGGGCGGGCTCGCTCCCGAGGGACTTGGCTCGGGCCTCGAGCTCTAGCCCCCGCTGGGTGAGCGCGACCTCCCGACGGGCGAGCTCCCCCTCCTTCGCCACGGCCGCCTGTTCCCGAGCCGTCAGTCGGTCGAGCGCTTCCGCGAGCGCCGCTTCCCGCTCCCGCAGCGTCTCCTCCCGTTGGACGATCGAAAGCTCCTTCGAGTGCACTTCCGCGGCGCGGCGCACCCATTCCGCTTCTTCCCGGGAAAGCGCCTCGCTCCGAAGACGGACGTCCGCTTCCATCCGGTCGATTTGGCTGCGCGCCTCGGCGAGGGATTGGGCCTCTCGGCCGATATCGAGCCCGCGGTACGCGACGATCGCCTCCCGTCGACCGGCGACGTCCTCGCGCTGCCGGACCCGTTCCTCCCGCGCCCGGACCTCGTTCGCGTAGCGGAACAGTCGGCTCTGGCCGGACGTGATCAGCTCCCGCTCGTGCGGATCGGTCCCGGAGGCGATCAGATGGAGCATTGACCCGCCCATCTGGTACAACGCCGCGCCGAGAAACAGGCTGATCACGAACGGAATGCTGATCGGAGCGGCCGACCCGTTCGGCAGATAGACGATCAGCGCGAGCGGCACCGGTAGCGACGAGGCGATGAGGCCGGTCCATTGCCGCCGGCTTCGTCCTCGCCAGGTCAGCACGAGGGCGACCAACGCCAACGTGATGGCGAAGAGAGTGAGCAGATAGAACGTCGGTCCGAGGACCCACCCACCGGGAAGCAGCGAGAACGATTGAGCGAGCGCGACGACGTAGATCGCTCCGAGAATCCCCGCGAACCCGGCGGCGATGACCGAGAGGGTGAAGTGCCGTTCCCACGGCCACAGCTGAAACGGGTTCCACTTCGCCCGGACGCCGCCCGCGCCCAGGTACACGGCCGCCGCGGTCGGCAGGAGGAGGAGCAGGAGCTCGGATCGGGGCGTCGACCCGAACCCCTCGTACAGAAGGGCGAGGGCGATGATCGCATCCAATAGAAGGGCGCTCGAAACAACCACGGAATGGATGTGCGACGCCCGGCCGATCCGCAGTTGCAGAAGGGCATCCTCCCGGGCCAGCCGAAGGTCTTCGCGCTCCGGCACCGCCACGCGGGGGGGCGGGACGGGCGGGGGAGCCGGAGCGGGGGGAGCGGGCGGGACCTCGGGGGAAGCGCCGGGCACAAGGGAACGAGGGCGGTCATCCCCCTTTAATTGTGCCCTCGACCGGTCGATCGGCGTTCGGATGTCGTTCGAACGCGGCTAGCACCGCGGCGGCGTTCGGCCACGTCCCCGGTTCGCGACCGAGCACCTCTTCGACCGATACAAGGCGATTCCAGACGGCGTCGTCGTTCCGGAGCCGTTCCAGCCGCTCGGCGGACCTCCCGAGCGCCGGCGCCACCGAGAGCGCCTCGAGGAGCTCGAAGCCGAGCGGCTCAACGATCGCCCTAAGCTCGTCGAGCGAGTACCGAACGAACGACGACGGACGGCTCCGACGGAACGGGGCCGGAACGAATCCTTCCCGAACCGCCCGCTCGACGACGTAGTCGGCCGAGCCCCGCAGCCGCCGCGCGAGGACCCCGTCGGGCAGGCGATGCAGGTAGACGGAATACGTCCCCGGACCCGGCGCGATTTCGAGGAGGAGCCGGCCGTGCGGCTCGACGAGTCGAGCGAGCTCGACCAGGGCCGAACGGCCCGACCCTTCCAAGAAGCCGATCAGGTTTCCGAGCGCGATGACCGTGCTCGCCGCGTCGGTTCGAAATGGGGGGAAGCGGGCGTCCGCGCGGATCCAGTCGACCTCACCGGACCCGCCATGGCCCCTTCCGAACCGCCTCGCCGTCCGGAGCATCTCGGAGGAGACATCGAACGCGGCCCACCGCACTCCTTCGGACCGATCGAACGCCGTGAATCGCCCGGGGCCGCATCCGGCATCGATCACCCAGCCGCGGGCGACGAAGTTCCGGACCAAGAAACGTCGGCGCAGCTCCCGGAACAGGTCGCGCAGAGCGTTTCCTTCGTATCGCCGCCACTCTCGCTCGGCTCGATATCGGTCGAGCGTCCGGAATCGCTCGCTGGTCGGCCGGTTCCCGGACCGGGGAAGGTGGACCCCCGACGGACTCGAAGAGCGGGTCATCGTCGGCGCCACCGCGCGGGCCACCGTCGCCCGGGTCTATCTTCGTTTGGGCACTCATCGACCGCGCCGGCCCACCACAGTATTGGTAGCGGCTCCACGGTTCCCCCGGCATCTCCCCCGTCTCGCTGCGACCAAGCCCCTTTATAGCCGGTGCCGGTCTACTGGGCCGGGGAGCCATGCCGTACTACGAGTGCCCGAAATGTGGCGGCGGGTACGTGATCGATGTCCCGCCGAGCGCCCGACCCGTCTGCGACCGGGACGGCGCCCGACTCAAGCGAACGAGCGACGCGGCCTACGAGCGCAACGCGCGCGAAGAGTAGGCCCAGGGCGGACGGCCCGCCCGAACGCATCGATACGGCGAGCGTTAAGTCCCCGACTTCTTCGACCCGACGATGACCCTGCTCCGGGCGAAGGCGCCGCTACGGGTGAGCTTCGCGGGCGGCGGGACCGATGTGTCGCCGTACCCCGAGGAGCGGGGCGGGGCCGTGCTCAACTGTACGATCGACAAGTACGCCTACGCTTCCCTGATCATCGAGCCGGACGGCCGAAGCCGGACGAAGGTCCACTCGCTCGACTACAGCCTGTCGGTCGACTACCCCGGCGACCGGCAAGCGTGGGCGTACGACGGCAAGCTCGACCTTGTCACCGCCGCGCTCAAGGTGCTGCGGCCGGGCCAACCCCGCAAGGAGCACTCCGACTCCCTCGAGCTGTACCTGCACACCGACGCCCCCCCGGGTACGGGACTCGGGAGCTCCTCGACGATGTGCGTGGCGCTGGTCGGCGTCTTCCAACACTACCTGCGCGAGTGGTGGTCGAACTACGACATCGCCGAACTCGCCTATCGGATCGAGCGCGAAGAACTCGGCGTCCGCGGCGGACGCCAGGATCAGTACGCGGCGACCTTCGGCGGGTTCAACTTCATGGAGTTCGGCCGGGAGCGGACGATCGTCCACCCCTTGCGCGTGCCGGCGCCGGTCCTCAACGAGCTCGCCTACCGGATGCTGCTCTGCTACACCGGCACAAGCCACTTTTCCAACGACATCATCCAACGCCAGCAGGCCGGCTACACGGCCGGCCGGAAGGAGACGGTCGACGCCCTCGATGCCACGAAGCAGCTCGCGATCGACATGAAGAACGCCTTGCTGCGGGGCGACCTCGACACGATGGGCGCGCTGCTCGACGAGGGCTGGCAGCTCAAGAAACGGTTCACCGAGGGGATCTCCAACGAGCTCATCGACGCCTTCTACGACCGCGCCCGGGCGGCCGGAGCGCAGGGCGGCAAGCTCGTCGGGGCGGGGGGCGGCGGCTACCTCTTGTTGTTCTGCGATCCGCGACGGCGGGCCGACGTCCAACGGGCGGTCCAGGCGTCGGGCGGTCGCGTGGTCGACTTCGGCCTGGAGCCGAACGGGCTTCAGACGTGGGCCGCCGGAAAGGCGGAGTAACCGGAGGCCCCGCGTCGGACCGATCGATATGCGGCGCTCATCAGAAGACCACCCGAGCCTCGGAGGCTCGCTCCTCTCCGACTTCATCCTCGGCAGCCAGGACGGCGTCGTCAACGTGCTCGGGATCCTGCTCGGCCTCTTGGCCGCCGACACCTCCTCGCGGGTGATCCTGATCGCCGCGCTCGCCGCTCTCGCGGCGGA
>JAKAVH010000177.1 GCA_021827545.1 Thermoplasmata archaeon | reverse complement strand
GGTGTCGAGGTCGTTCCGCAGCGCCGTGCCGACCGCGCTGATCAGGAGCACGATGCCGAGAGCGATGACTAAAGCGTCCTCCCACCCGATCCGGGCCACGTAGATCGCCGCGACGGCTCCGACGAACGCGCCGGGCACCGTGGCGATCTCGAGGAGCATCCCGATCCGGATGTCGGTCAAGTGATCGTGGACGTAGGCAGCGCCGCTGGTCGTGGAGGTCGCCAAGATCGTGATCATGCTGACGCCGACCGCATCGACGAACGGGAAGCCGAGGAGGATCAACACGGGGACGACGACGACCCCGCCCCCGAGACCGGCGAGCGATCCGACGAGCCCGGCGAGGATCGTGACGACAAACAGTACCGCCAAGAAGACGCCGATCTCCATGCGGGGGGGCTACCGACGGGAGAAAAAAAGGTCCTCGATTCCCGAGGAACCGGAACGGGACCAAACGATATCTTCGGTCGCCGGTCTCCTTCTCGAGAACGGGTCGAACGATGGCGATTCGCGGCAACCGGGTGGCGTTTGGAGCGCCGGGGCTGCCGCCGAAGTGGTCGCACAGCAACAAGGACGGGATCGGGACCGCGTACTCCGCGGATTCCCGCCTGTGGTTCACGCTGTGGCGGGGAGCGGTGACCGAAGTGTACGCGCCGTTGATCGACAGTCCGCAGTTGCGCGACCTCGGCTACCTATTGACCGACGGGGAGACGTTCTTCCACGAGGTCCGCCGCCACCTCACCTCGACCACCGAACGGCCGTACTCCGACGCGCTGGCCTACGACGTCGTCTCGACGCCGCCCGGAGGCCGCTACACCGTCCACCAGCGGATCCTATCGGACCCGCACCTGCCGGTGCTCCTCGACCGGACCCGGATCGACGTGCACGATCCGGCCTTGGCCGGCAAGCTCCGGCTCTACGTGCTCGCCGCGCCCCACTTGGAGTTGGGCGGCCGGGAGAATACCGCCGAGGTCCATCAGGTCCTCGGCCGCGCGGTCCTCACCGCCCGCAAGGGGGCCACCGGTATGGCGGTCGAGTCGACGCTGGGCTTCACGAAGGCGTCGGTCGGGTACGTTGGATCGAGCGACGGGTGGACGGACCTCGCGAGCAACTACGTCCTCGACTGGGAGTTCGACCAGGCCCCGAACGGCAACGTGGCCTTAGTCGGCGAGATCCCATTCGAGAGCGGACGGCCGTTCACCCTTGCCCTCGCGGTCGCCCACAGCGTACCGGCGGCGATTACCTCGCTCGCCCAGTCGTTCGCGACCCCGTTCGCCGAACAGGAGGAACGGTTCCGCGCGCAGTGGACGCGGGCCGCCCACCGGACGTTGCCGCTGGAGCGGTCGACGCGGGACGGGGGACGCCTCTACCATGCGAGCCGCCAGGTGCTTCTCGCGCACGAAGACAAGGTGTATCCCGGCGCGTTCATCGCGTCGCTGTCGATCCCGTGGGGGGCGTGGAAGGGAGACGAAGACCGGGGCGGCTACCACCTCGTCTGGACCCGCGATATGGTCCACACCGCCTCCGCGCTCCACGCCATCGGGCGAACCGAGGATGCGCTGCGGGCGCTCATCTACCTCGCGACCCGGCAGGAGCCCGACGGGGGTTTTCCCCAGAACTTCTGGCTGAACGGGGAGGCGTACTGGCGGGGCCGGCAGCTGGACGAGGTGGCGTTCCCGGTCCTGTTGTCGCGCCACCTCCACGAGGAGGTCGACGCCCGACTCGCCTCGTCCCACGCCCTGCAGATCGCCGCCGGGCGGTTTCTGATGGTCAACGGACCGGCGACGCAGCAAGAACGGTGGGAGGAGGTGAGCGGCTACTCCCCGTCGACGCTCGCCGCCGTGATGGCGGCGCTGACCACGATCGCGGAGACGCTCCGCCACCATCGGCAATCGGCGAGCGCGGAGATCGCCCAGAAGTACGTCGATTTTCTCTCGACGCACCTCGAGCGGTGGACCGTCACGCGGCGGGGAACGCTCGTCCCGGGCGAGCCGGTCCACTACGTCCGGATCCGCCCGGCACCGATTCCCGATCTCTACCCGAACGAATCCGAACCGATGGGCGACGTGCGGCTCCCGAACCTTCCGCCCGGCGAGCCGGCCGTGGTGCCCGCCGAACAGTTGGTCGATCCCGGGTTCCTCGAACTGGTTCGCTACGGCTTCCGACGGCCGGACGACCCGATCGTGGAAGCGTCGGTGCGGGTCGTCGATGCCACCCTGAAGGTCGAGACCCCGTACGGCCCGGTCTGGCACCGCTACAATCACGACGGATACGGCGACCTCGGCGACGGCCGTCCGTACGACGGCTGGGGTCACGGCCGGGCCTGGCCGCTCTTGACCGGCGAACGGGGCCACTACGAACTCGCGGCCGGGCGCGACGCGACGCACTACCTGGCCACGATGGAGCGCCTTGCGAGCGCCACGGGCCTGCTCTCCGAACAGGTCTGGGACGAGGCCGACCGGCCGGAACACCACTTCTACCTCGGGCGGCCGACCGAGGCGGCGATGCCGCTCTGCTGGGCGCATGCGGAGTACCTCAAGCTGGTCCGGTCGGTGCACGACGGCCGTCCGTTCGACCGGCTGCCGTCGGCCGAAGCCCGCTACGCGCGCGCGAATCGGCCCCCGCCACCGGTCCAGTGGTGGAAGTTCCAACGCCAGCCGGCGACGATCCCGTTCGACGCGACGCTCGTGGTCCAAGGGGAGGCGCCGTTCGAACTCCGCTGGACCGACGACGACTGGCGAACTGCCCATACCGAACGGTCCGCGGCGACGGTCTTCGGGCTGCACTTCGTCGAGCTCCCCGCGCTCGGGCCGCCGCCGGGAGCCTACGAGTTCACGTTCTACTGGCCCGAGGCCGACCGATGGGAGGGCCGGAATTTCCGCGTGGCCACGGAACCGCCGCGCGACGGGGCGCGCTGACCGGAGCGTCCGGCGGACCGGCTACTCGACGGTCAGCTTCTTCGGAATCGGCGGAAACAGCGAGTCGAGCGGAACGCGGTGGTGCTCGGCGTCGTACACGTAGACGCGATGGGCGGCCTCGTCACGCACCTTCTGGTGCGATCCGTCGCAGAACGGCTTGTTCTTGCTCAGCCCGCACTGGCAGACGGCCACGACCTTCGTCCCAACTTGGATCACCGCGGGTCCTTGCGCTTCATGCAACACGAGTCGGCTCATCGTCGTCCTCGGTGGAGAGGACGCCCCTCGGGCGTTTAGCGTCTGCGGGCGAGAAGGCCGTCAGCTTACCTTCGCGTGATCGGTGGCCCGGCCCCCGCGACGGGCCAACCCGAGCGATGGCCTCGCGCTCCGAAGCGGCCCGGAAGTGTTTTCCCCCGTCCGCAATAGCCCGCCTCATGGCCCGGTACCTCGTGACCGGCGCGGACGGATTCATCGGAAGCCGCCTCGCCCTCGAACTGCTCGATGAGGGCCGCGATGTCGTCGCGACGCTGCTCAACGAGTCGAGCCGCTACGAACCGGTTCCGGCGGAGCACGCGGTGCACCTCGACGTCACCGACGCCCTCGCGACGTACCGCCTGTTGACCGAGCGGCGGCCGGACGTTATTTATCACCTCGCCGCGCAAAGCAACCCGGTCGTGAGCTGGCAACGGCCCGCGGAGACGTTGCGGATCAACGCGCTCGGTACCGTCCATCTCCTGGAGGCGGTCCGGGCCGCCGGCGTGCCGGCGCGCGTCTTCTTGGCATGTTCGAGCGCGGAGTACGGCTTCGGGACCGTGCCCGGACGCTTGATAACGGAGGACGACCGCCTGCTGCCCGTCCATCCGTACGGCCTGAGCAAAGTCGCCCAGGACTTCCTCGGACTCGAGTACTTCCGCACCTACGGGCTCGCCACGATCCGCGGCCGGATCTTCAACACGATCGGTCCCCGCAAGGTCGCCGACGCCCCGAGCGACTTCGCCCGCCAGGTCGTCGCCGTGGAGGCGGGGCGGCAGCCGAGCGTGCGGGTGGGCAACCTCGACGCGATCCGGGACTTCTCCGATGTGCGGGATATGATCCGGATGATCCGGTCGATCACCGAGCACGGTCGTCCCGGGGAAGTCTACAATCTCTGCACGGGCCGGGCGACCGTCGTGCGGGACCTCTTGAACGACTTCGTCGCCCACGCGAAGCGTCCGGTCCGGATCGAACACGACCCCGCTCGGAATCGGCCCTCCGACGAGCCGTGGATCGTGGGCGACAACCGACGCCTGCGCGAGGCGATCGATTGGGCGCCGACCACGCCGCTTACCGAAACGACCCAGCAGATTCTCGACTATTGGAGGCAGGCGGGTGGCTGACGGGCCGGAGGGCGAACTTTCGGCAGGGGATCCGGGCGCGCCAGGGGGACCGACCGTCGACGGTCGGGCGGGGCCCCGGACGGCCGACGAGATCGACCGACCCGACATCAGCCTCATCGTGGCGGTCCTCAACGAGGTGGACAACATCGAACCGTTCGTGGATCGAGCGCGCCGAGCCCTCGATCGCGAACGTTGGGAGATCGTCTTCATCGACGACGGTTCGACCGATGGCACCCGGGCCCGGATCGAAGAGGCCGAGCGAGTGGAGGCCCGGGTGCGCCATCTCTATCGGAACGCTCCGACGGGCACGGCCTCGGCCCAGTACGATGGGTTGGCCCGGGCGCGCGGCCGGTTCGCGGTCGTGATGGACGGCGATCTCCAGCATCGGCCCGAAGAGCTTCCCCGATTGCTGGCCCCGCTCCAATCCGGTGAAGCCGACCTGGTGATCGGCTCTCGGTACGTGCCGGGAGGGCGGTTCGTCGAGCGGCCACCGTTGCGGGGAGCGATCTCGAGGGCCGGGGACCTCTTGGTCCGCCTGCTGCTCCCCGAGAGCTGGTCACTTTCGGATCCGATGTCCGGCTACTTCGCCTTCCGCCGCGACCTCTTCCGCGATCGCTCGCTCGCTCCGGTCGGCATGAAATTCCTGTTCTACGCGCTCGTCCGGGTGCCGGTCGATCGTCGGCGGGAGGTGCCCGTGGAGTTCGCCCCCCGCCGCCGGGGCTCGAGCAAGTTGCTCGGACTTCGGAGCGGCATCGTACGCGCGTTGGTCGCGAGCGCTCGCGACGCGGCCCGTTCGCGTCCATCGCACCGGATTTCCTCGCCCGACTCCCGAGCGTCCACGGGCGGAGACGAGCGTTAGGACGACTCCGCGGATCGCTCGGGACCTCCGGGCCGATCCTCTTCGTTAGCGATCGGCCCGCTCGCCGGCTCGTCATTCGTGGGAGGCCGGTCCGAAATCCCGTCCGTTGTCTGTCGGGACCCGATCGATCTTCGCGAGAGGTCCGTCGAGCGTAGAGAGCAACCCCCCTACAACGCCGAGCTCGCCGAAGAGAGCGCACCGTCGGGGGGCAGGGACGCTCGTTCCTGACGATCGAGCCGGAAGAACCCGAGGGCGACCAGGAGGGACAGCGCAACGACGGTTCCCCACAGGAGCGAAGGGCCGAACGAGAGCAACACGGTCCCCGCCACGGGTCCGACCGCCCGGGCGGCGTTCGCGGTGGCGTTGTACGCGCCGAAGTAGCTCCCTCGCCGGGCCGGCCCGCCAAACCTCGCCACGAGCGTCTGCTGCACCGGGCTCGTGAGGTTCTCCCCGACGGTGAGCACGGCCATCGCTACGGCAAAGACCCCGAACGTCGATCCGATGCCAAACCCGAGGAACCCGAGCCCGTAGAGCGTCGCGCCCCACCCCATCCACACGAGCGGACGAAGCGCCCGGCGCATCAATAGGCTCAGCGGAATCTGCAGCGCGACGACCAAGAATCCGTTCACCGCGTAGAGGAGCCCGATGGCGACCAGGGTTTGGACGCGGACCTCGGACAGGTACAGCGTGAGCGGGGTGCTGAACTGATTCGCGACGACGATGAGGCCGAAGAGCACGGTGAGGACGGGGACGAACCGGCGATCGGCGAACGGGGCCACGAACCCTTCGAATCGACGCGAGGGCTCAGCGCTCGCCGCCCGCGGGCGAGTTTCTCGCAAGAACGCGACGAGGATCGCTCCCTCCCCGAGCGTGGCGGCTCCCGCGAACAGGAACAGGTACGGCAAGCCGACCGTACCGGCGAGCAGCCCTCCGACCGCGGGCGAAATGGCGAACCCGACGTTGGTGAACACCCGCTGCACGCTGTACGCCAGCGTGAGATCGCCCGGGGGGACGACGTCCCCGATCATCGCGCTCTGGGCGGGGGTGGAGAGCGACTGGAAGAAGGCGAGAGTCGACCACAGTCCGACCACGAGCCAAAGCCCGTTCGCCACCTCCCAGAACAAGACGAGGAGAAGCGCCGCCGTGAGGAAGCTCGGCAGCGAGGAGAGCCAGCGACGGCCCCACCGATCGGAAAGCGCGCCCCCCAATAGATAGCCGACGACGGTCACGGGCACGACGGCCGCGATGAGCGCCCCGATCGCCGCGAACGACAGCCCGTACAATTCGGCGTAAATCACGGGAAGAAACAGCCAAGTGGCGGAGCGCCCCGCGCTGCGGACGAGACCGGCCGAGGAGATCGTGTAGACAACTCGATCCATCGCCCGATCACCGTTCCGTCGGGCGACCGGGAGACCGTCCCCGACCTCGCTTCATGCCTCGATGGATCACGGGCGCGGGGGGATTCGAACCCCCGACCGCCGGGTTAGGAACCCGGTGCTATATCCAGCTAAGCCACGCGCCCCGCCCGTCGATGAAGCCCGGCAGATTACTTGTGCCCTCATTCTCGGGGCGCGCTGGCACGCCGGCCACGAGGCGGGCAACCATCGAGACCGATTCTGACCGCTCCGGTTCGGGAGTGCTCCTCTCGACGGTCCCTCGCTCGGTTAGCCGTGATCGCGCGCTAGAAGACGGTCGTACCGATGATCCAAGACCGGGCGCCACGTGAGAAGCGGCTCCTGGAGGATTTCGATCCCTTCGAGGTACTCCTGCACGGTGGCCAATACCGGTCGGCGCGGCTCGAGGTCGACGGGCGACCCATCGGGAGCTCGGGGACCGGCGAGGGCCCCCAGCAGCCATCGGTCGGACCCCACGACGAAGAGGAAGGGGTAGACCCAGCACTCGTGCGCCAGCGCGGCGAACAGCCGTTCGGCC
>JAKAVH010000070.1 GCA_021827545.1 Thermoplasmata archaeon | reverse complement strand
AGTCGTACATGAGCGAGGAGACCACACCGAACGAGACGAGATACGCGCCCACAACGAGCAACGCGAGCGGAGGCCGTCGTAGCACCGACCGCGCCAGCAGATAGAGCGGGACGGCCGAGGCTGCGACGACGGTCGATTGGAGGGCAAAGAGAGTGAGGGGCACGGGTGCCGCGGAGTACAACGGGGCTATGAGGAAGGCAAGATATGCGCTGTGAACCTGCAAAAAGGACCGCACCCCGTAGTACTCGAAGTCACCGGCCTCGTAGAGCAGACGTCCGTGGGTCGCGCTCCAAAGAAGCTGCTGATTGATCCCGAGGTCCCAGTTCGAAGTGAAGAAGCTCTCCGCGCGGAGTTCCGAGAAGTAGGTCATCAGGCTCGCGTAGCTTACCAACATTACCAGCAGGACCAGCCAATCCCAGGGGAGGCCCTGAAGCCTCTTGGGCCGAGTCGCTGCGCCCCCCGAGGATGCCCCACCGGTGCGCGGTCCGTCGTCAGGCAACGCTCGTTCTCCTCCCGCCGACCAAGACTCCAAAGACGGCCGGTTCGATAGTTCCGCGACGTAGTAGATATCCTTGCTCCCGCTCGGATCGGCAAGCTTGTCCGGCATCGAGCGAGGACCTGCGAAGCCAGCGGATGCGCTGAGTCGGGGTCCGCCCGCGCACTCGAGCTGAGCCCCGCGTGAACGCGGTCTGGGCGAAGGGAGCGCACCTCGCGGCGCTCACGAAGCTCAGGTGCGATTGGTCCGGGTCCGACCGCCGGATTTGCGCCCTCCTCGGAGCGCGCGGGTTCCCAGGGCGTGCTACAATCCGGTCCCTGGCGAAGAGTGGCCATCGCGTGCGCGACCCCTTACACAGGAGCGCCTGCCAAATAGCGGGCAGGGCTTCGCTGGACCCATTGCCGACAACCGTTCGGAGCAACTTCGTGGAGTCGATTGCGTTTATCAACGGATCTCACCGGAGCGAGGGGATCCATGTAAGCAACGAACAGCTGTTCCGCGCGGCTCTGGACGCTGGGTACAACGTGCGCTGGTACGACTGTATCGATCCGCACCGCCGCGATCGCCTGGGCCCGCAGGGGACGCCGATACCGGGGAAGGCGATCCCGTTCGTTACCCTCGAGATGGGGCTGAACCGGATCTGGACATTCCCGCGTGCCCTCCGGCGCCTCCGATCCCAGCGGCTCTATCTGGGGGACCCCACGTTTCTGAACGCTCTGACCGACGACCTGGGCCGCCGTGCTGTCGTCCATGTCCACGACTTGCGTCCCTTAAGCCCGTTCGCAGACCGCTGGGCCACGGGGGCTCTCCTCCGCCACACCCTTCCTCGATTGTGCGTCGCCCGCAGGATCCGCGTACCCACCCGGCATCTGGCTCGGGAGCTTGACGAACGGTTCGGGGTCAGCGATAAGACGGTGGTCCTCGCGCCCTACTCCGAGCTGCCGCCCGACCGCGGCCGGATGCATCGTGACGCCTCGCTTCGCCGCAGAGAGGCGAGCGAACCCCTTCGGGTCCTTTATGTAGCCCAGGACCGACCTTACAAGAACATACCATTCTTCCTTGAGCTTGCCAGTGGGTTCGAGAGAATCCCGGAGTCTCGAGTCCGTTTCCGATTGGTGTCCAAGCTTACTGCTCGCACCGCGGACCGCCTAAGACGAGACCATCCCTCGAACCTTGAGCACGTCGATTTCGTCCGGGACCGGCAATCGATCTACGAAGACTCGGACGTGCTGCTGTTCCCGTCACTCTACGAGGGGTTCGGCCTCCCCCTGCTGGAGGCGATGGCCCGGGGGATGCCGGTGGTCGCGTCCGACATCCCTCCCCTGAGAGAGCTCTTCGAGTCCGGCGGAAGGTTGCTTCCGCTCAACGACACGTCTCTCTGGTCCGACGAGATCCTGCGTCTCGCCGATCCCACAACTTATCGGGCCGCGTCGGACCGAGCTCTCTCGGGCGCGGCAGAGTTCTCCTATGAACGCTTCCGCGCCGCCCTGCCTCGGCTGCTCGACTGAGATACGTAGTCTTCCTCTCGGAGGCTTCGGTCGCCAGTCGGGGACGCGAATCCCGCACGCGGTAATCTTTTCGGGATCCGCCCCCCGGCAGTTCCGTACGGCCCGCGGCGGAGTTACCGGGTTCCCATCGTCCTATTCGGTGGCCAAGGCACGAATCTTCCCACGGTAGATTGAACGACCGAGCCACGGGAACCACGCGAAAAGAGCAAGCGCGTACGGAAGTTGCGGCTCCGATCGGACCGCGTACGTATCGCGTCGACCTCGGACCGAACGGCGAGCGGCACGGAGTGCGGCCGCGGATCGTCCGCCCTCCCGAAGCAGTGCGTACGCTCGCTGCACTTCGAGCAGGCCTTCGGCCTCCCGCACCAGGGCCGGGTCTTTGAGCGAAATTGCGGCCTGCAGCAACGTTTCGTAGCTCGGGAGCACGAGGCGAGACCACGCCGCCCGTTGAGACACGAGATCCCCCGCCGTCCCACCGCCCATGGAGATGTTCCGAGCATGCACACGGTACTCGGTGAGAGGTCTAGCCTCCACCCTAAGGGACTGTCGCGCAGCCAATGCGGCGAAGAACAGTAGATGGTCGAGTACCCGCAGGTTCGCGATGTTCACGACGGAGAGGAACCGACCGAGCACTTCCTTCCGGATGCTCATGCAGCTGCTGTTGAATGCGAGGCCGATCGGCGGCATCTCTCGGAGGAACTCGAGACCGGGACCCGGAAGGAAGACCCTTGAGCCGAGGCGGTGAGCCGCTGCGCGTTCCGCCGCTCGGAAAGGGTGGTTGGGACGGGTACGCCCGGTGCCGTCGATCACGGAGTAGGAGTTCCGCAAGAACACGAGCTCGGGGTCGGAGCGGAAAGCGTGATCGACCTCCTCAAGCTTGTTCGGAGTAAACCGGTCGTCGTCCTCTAGGAAGCAGAGGACCTCCCCGCGCGCCTGGCCCAAAGCGGCCGCAATCTTTGGCCCAAAGGGTCCCGGAGCGACTCGAACGACTCTGCCGCCAATGGTTCGAACCTTCTCGTGGAACTCGGGATCCTCATAGTCGCAGAGCACGATCAGTTCCCGGACCGTCGGATCCAGCGACTGGCTCGCGATTGACGCGAGCGACTCCTGCACGTAGTCGCGATGGAGCGACGCGATCAGAATCACGGAGAGAAACGGAGGCCTAGGCGGAAGTTGGAGGGACGCGGCTAGACCCGAGCTCGGGTGGTTGGGCGGATGAGACCCTTCGGGGGACCCGGGAGGCGAGCTCCGCGACTCCATCCGCTCACCGTGATCCCGTCTCGCCGACGCACGGAACCTCCGGAGCGAGAGGGGGCCGATCACGCTCGGACTCTGCCGTGCCGACTCTCCTCCATACTCCGACGAGCTGAAACGCCCAGGTCGGTCGCACTCTCGCAAGCGGAGCGGTCAGCAGGGAGAGACCCAGCCCGACAGGATAGGGACGAATCTTGGGACGAGCAAAGCCTCCTCGAAGATTCCGGAGGCCCCGTATCCCGAAGACCTTGAAACCGAGCGCCTCGAGCTCCGGGAGTGACCACCCGGACAGATGCCTCTGAAACGGGTTCTCCGCCGACTCTTGAGGAACGAAACCGTTGGGGGTCATCACAACGACCGTCCGTTGCGCGACCCGCTTCATCTCGGCCACGGCTCGCCCGCCGGAGTCTTTCGGAAGATGCTCGATGAAGTCGAGGGCGATGACGGCGTCGAAGCTGCCGTCCCGAAAGGGAAGATGCGCACCATCCCCCTGCACATACGCACCGTAGCGCGTGCCGGAAGGGCAGGGATCGAACGAGGACTTGAACGCATCGAGGCCGAGGCTGCGTCGAAGTCGCTGAGGTCCCAACCGCCGCGTCCAGGACCAGACTTGGGAGCCGCACCCTACGTCCAGCACGGTCTCGGCGTCCGAGAGGGCACGCAGCACGGGCCAACCGAGCGCGACCTCCACGTCGACCGTATATGCGGCACGGGACGCGAACCGACCCGGGCGCCCCAAGGGGTCACCCTCCCCCCGGGCCCTTCCAACCGGGGTCGGTTCGTTCTCAAGGCCCATGCGATGGGGGTTCCCTCCAGAAATCGAGGGCGTCGGTCACGGTCCTCTCGAGCGGGAAGTGAGGGACGTAGCCCAGGGATCGGAGGCGCGAGATGTCCGCTTGGTTATCCTTCTCGTCCGTGGGTCGCAACCGAGCCGGTTCAACCTCGATCTTGAGAGGGACCCGCGAACGCTCGACCAGCCGCTCCGCGATCCAACGAATGGATCGACTCTCGCCCGCACCCACGTTCACCGGACGTCCTGGATCTCCGCGTTCGAACACCAGCCAGACGGCCCTCACCACGTCCCGGATATCCGACACATCTCTCTTCGTCTCGAGATTGCCAACACGAAGTGAGCCGGGACGCCCTGTCCTCTCGACTTCGGCTACCTGCTGGGCAAAGTCATTGAGTGCGTCGCCGGTCTTTCCCGGACCTGTGGTCCCGAAAAGCCGAGCTCGGACGATGCGGAGCCCGAAGTTCAGCGAGTACTGGAGCGACAGCATCTCCTGGGCCGCTTTCGAGACCCCGTACGGATTCGTCGGATTGAGCGCGCTGTCCTCAACGATCGGGACACGCTCCGGCTCCCCGTATGCGGCTCCCGACGCAGCAAGAAACACCCCCCGCTCGGGCGGATGCTGGCGGAGGGCCTCGTAAAGGTAGATCGTTCCCTCGACGTTCGTCCGGAACGTGTCCACCGGATCTTTCCAGGCGCGCTGTGCGTACGCTTGGGCCGCGAGGTGGAACACCGCCTCGGGCCGGACCGTATCCACGATTCGGTCGACGGCGGTCCGTTCTTGCATGCTCAAACGGACCCACCGGATGCCGTCCCGGAGTAGACCCCTGGCACCAAGTTCGGCCTCCTGCAAGTAGGTCCCCGTGACCTCATCTCCGCGCTGCACGAGGAAGGTGGTGAGATAGCGTCCGATGAATCCCGAGGCCCCAGTCACCAGCACCCTCACACTTCTTCACTCTCCGTAAGCGCACCGCGGGTGAGTGTGCGGACACTTAAGACTCGTCTCCCGGCGCCCCCGCGGCCGGGAGCCGCCCCAGGTCCCAAGCGCCCGGGGGGCCGCCACATCCCTTAGCGGGGTCACGCGAGCGACTTCGCCGCGAGCCCCGCGCGACGCGCGCGATGTCGAACCTCCTTCCGCAGACGAGCGGCAAGGAGCACTTCGGTCGCGAAGACCCGAACGAAGGCCAGACTACCGGTCACTTTGCTCGTGCCCTCGCCCCGCGGCTCGAAGCGAAACCCCACTTCGGAGAGTCGCTGTCCCTCCGCCATCACGAGGGCAAAGAGAAGCAGCTTGTAGCCTCGGTAGAGGGGGTTCAGCGGAATCCAAATCTCGCGACGGAACGCAAAGAACCCCGAAACGGGATCGGAGACCCCGCGGGCCGAGGGGAGGAAGAGCCGAGCGATCCATTCGGCCCCTCGGGAAAGGAGCCATCGATAGGCAGACCGCGGCCCGGCCGTTCCACCGGCGGCGTAGCGGCTCGCGACGACGAGGCTTGCACCTCCCTCGAGCTGCTGGAGCATCGGCATCAGCATCTCCGGGGGATGCTGAAGATCCGCATCCATGATGCAGACGTATGCTCCGTGAGTCGCCTCGATCCCTTGGCACTGGGCCCGGAGTGTCGTCTGCTTTCCCTCGTGCAAGATCGACCGCACTCGGGGGTCGCGGGAGGCGACCGTGGTCAGATGTTCCCGGGTACCGTCGGTGCTGCCGTCATCCACCACGATCACTTCGATACCAGGGTAAGGAAGTCTGAGCAGGCGGTCGAGTACCTCGGGCAAGTTCTGCCCCTCGTTGAGCGTCGCGAGCACGACAGTGGCGCGCGGGGGCGGAACTGGCGACCTCGGTTCCTCGGCGTTCGAGGACATTCTAGATGAGACTCCCCGGGGAAGGGCGTACGCCCCACGTCTGGAGCCCGTTCAGCTCGAGGGAGAACGTGGATACCCTTCCCCCGGCGGCGACGACCGCCTTCTCCACGTTCGCCCGTCGCTCGAAATCGCAGAAGAGGAGGATGTAGCCGCCTCCGCCCGCGCCCAAGAGCTTCCCGCCGAGCGCTCCCGCCTCCCGCGCCCTCGCGTAGAGCCGATCGACCTGCGGGTTCGAGATCCCTTCGGTGAACTTCTTCTTGAACTGCCAGCCCGTATCCAACAGCCGTCCCATCTGGTCGAGGTTTCCGCGCAGCAACTCGTTCTTCATCTCGATCGCGAGCTGCTTCGTCGCATCGAGCGCCTCGACCGTGTCGGCCTTGCGTTCGGTGTAGTTCCGCTGCTGGCGCTCGATGATCTGCTCGGAAGAATGCACCGTTCCCGTGTAGCAGAGCAGCAGCCGGTACGCGAGTTCGTTCAACACATCGGGCTGGATCTTGAGGGGATTGACGATCGTCCGGTCGCGCTCGAACTCCATAAAATTGAACCCCCCGAACGCCGCCGTATACTGGTCCTGGCGCCCCCCCTTCAACCGGAGCTCCTCCCGCTCGATGCGGTAGGCGAGCTCGGCCACCTCGTAGGAGGTCACGGGTTCGCGCAGGTACCGCTGGAGCGCCCCGACGAGCGCCACGCACATCGCGGAGGATCCTCCGAGGCCGGTCCCCGCCGGAGCGTCCGAGTGGAGGAAGAGGTGAAGGCGGTCCGATATCCCGTGGTTTCCCGCGTTCGGCAGGAGGACCTTCAACGCGGCCTTTGCAAGGTCCAGCTCGCCGTTGTAGACGAGATCGGAGGGCATCTCGTAGCGGATCTTCTGGTCGAAGTCAAGCGATTCGACCGACGCCGGTCCGGATTCCCCCAGGTCGTACTCAAGGGTGCAGTACGCGAACTTGTCGATCGTACAGTTCAGCACCGCGCCCCCGCGCTCCTCGGGGTAGGGGGAGACGTCGGTGCCCCCGCCGGCGAAGCTCATCCGGAGCGGCGCCTTGCTTCGGAGAATGTGCATTCGCGCCGGGACCTCGGTAGCCATCTTAATCTTTCCCGACGACCGCAGCCTCTCCCGTCCGGGACCCCGGGACTCCGCCCCGACGGGGTCGACCTTCTCGGGACCGCACATCGCGGGGCGGAGCCGAACCTTTACCAGCTCACGTAGCCCCGGCCTTGACCGAAA
>JAKAVH010000234.1 GCA_021827545.1 Thermoplasmata archaeon | reverse complement strand
GCATCCACGGCCGTGCCCTTCCGGTCCGTGGGGGTGATCCCGGTCTCGGCCCGCAGGAGCCGACCGAACTGGCCGGAGTAGTTCATCTCGACTAGGAGCGTGCGGTGGGTCCGGGCGAACGCGGCGGTCACCGCGTTCGCGTCGAGCGGGTAGACGGTCGGGAAGTAGAGGAGGTTGGTCGGGCGCCCCCGGGCGGTCAGCTCGGCGCGGGCGTCGCGCACGGCGCCCACGGTCGACCCCCACGTCACGAACGTGAGCGGGGCGTCCGCCGGCCCCTCGAGGACCGGGGGAGGGGAGGCCGCGGAGAGCCCGTGAAGCTTCTTCATGCGCTTGTCCATCATCCGCTGGCGCTCGGAGACCCAGTGCGGCACACCGGCGCGGACGTCGGAGATCAAATGGCCGCGCTCGTCGTGCTCGTCGGACCCGGCCACGAACTGGAGGCCGGGCTGACCCGGAACCGCCCGGGGGGAGACGCCGGACTCCGTGTACTGGTAGCGCAGGTAGCCGTGGCCGTTCGGAGCGACCGTGAAGAGCGACGGCACGTCGACCTCGAGGTCGATCTCGTCGCGATCGACGGTCATGTGGTTCTCCGAGAGGTGGAGATCGCTCGCCACGAGCACCGGGGTCTGCCATTCCTCGGCGAGCCGAAACGCGTCGAGCATCGCTCGGTACGCTTCGGCCGGGTTCGCCGGGGCGAGGATCGCTCGGGGAAACTCTCCCTGGCCGGCCCCCAAGAGGAGATTGAGGTCGCCCTGCTCTGTCTTCGTCGGCAGCCCGGTGGAAGGGCCCGAACGCTGCGAGTCGACGACCACGAGCGGGGTCTCGGTCATTCCCGCCATGCCGAGGGCCTCGACCATCAGGGAGAACCCGCCGCCGCTCGTCGCGGTCATCGATCGAACCCCGCCGAACGAAGCGCCGATCGCCATGTTGATCGCGGCGAGCTCGTCCTCGGCCTGCTTCACGACCACCCCGAGCTCGGTCGAGTGGGCCGCCAGCCAGTGCATGATCGTCGACGCCGGGGTCATCGGATATTGCGCGAGGAACTTCAGGCCGGCCGCCGCGGCGCCGAGCGCGATCGCCTGGTTGCCGGTCATGAGGAGCTTCGGCGCGCCGGCCTTCGGAAGCGCGTGCGCGTTCACCGAGGCGTGCTGCTCCGCGTAGTGGTAGCCGTCCGCGCTCGCCCCCAGGTTCCAGTCGACGATCTCGCCCGCCTTGCGGCCGAAGGAGTCCGCGAGGACCTTCTGGAAGAGCTCGAGCGGGATGCCGGCGAGGAACGCCGAGGCGCCGGCCCCCACCGCGTTCTGCAGGATCGACTGGGTGGTGTACTTGCGGGCGAGCTCGAGCGTCGGCACGGCCAGCGCGTGCACGCCGGCCGGGAGCGCCGACGCGTCGACCGGGAACTTCTCCGGGTCGTAGACTACCGTCCCGCCCGGGCGCAGGCTGGGGGCGTGGATGTCGACGGTCTCTTTGTGGAGCGCGTAGAGGATGTCGGCTCCGTCGCCCGGAGAGTGGACCCGGTCGACCGCGGCGCGGGCCTGGAACCAGACGTGGCCCCCGCGGATGACGGACTGGTAGGCGTTGAAGCCGAAGACGTGGAGACCCATGCGTGAGAAGCCGCGGGCGATGGACTCGCCGATGGACGCGATCCCATCCCCCGCCTCGCCACCGAAGCGGACCGCGATGTCTCCCATCGGACCGTTCGAGGTCCCCTCCGTATTAATCGGTTGCCGCCGAAGGACCCCGATGCAGTTTTTACAACCGTGCGGCGTCGGGTCAGCCGTGCCGAGATCGCCGTCGACCGTGCGGATCCGGCTCTTCGCGACGGCCCGCGAAGCCGTCGGGGCCGCTTCCGTGGACCTGGCCGTCCCGGACGAGGGGATGCGGGCGGACGAGCTGGTCGCGGCGCTCGGACGGAAGTACCCCCGCCTGCGCCCGGCGCTCCGCACCTCCCGTTTCGTCCGGAACGACCGGTACCTGGACGACCTCGCCGAACGGATACGCCCGGGGGACGAGTTCGCGGTGCATCCCCCCTACGGGGGCGGATGAGCGTGAGCGTGCTCCTGACCGCCCGGGCCCTGTCGGTGGAGCAGGCGATGCGCGAGCTCTCGGGACCGGCGCTCGGGGGCGTCGCGCTGTTCGCGGGGCGGGTCCGGCCGGATCGAACGAGGGCGGGCCGGGTGTGGGCGCTCTTCTACGAGGCGCACGAACCGCTGGCGACCCGACGGCTCCGGGAGCTCGAACGCACGGCCCGCCGCCGTTTCGGGGCGGGCCGGGTCGTCCTGTGGCACCGGATCGGCCGTCTGCGGGTCGGGGAGGTCGCGGTGATCGTCGGCGCGGCGTGCCCGCATCGGGACGCCGCGTTCGAAGCGGCGCGGTACCTGATCGAGCAACTGAAGGTCGAGGTCCCTATCTGGAAGACGGACCGAGCACGACCCGCGCGTCGACGGCGACCACGCCCTTCCCGGCCGGGCGCACCATCAGCGGGTTGAGGTCGAGCTCGACGACCTCGGGCAGGTCCATCGCGAGCTGGGAGACCCGCTCGATCGCCTCCTCGAGCGACGCGATGTCACTCGGCGGCTCGCCCCGGACCCCCCTCAAGAGCGGGAACGCCTTCACCGACTCCACCATCCGCTCGGCGGAGAGCGGGCGGACCGGCGCGAGGCGGAACGTGACGTCCCGCAGGACCTCGACGTAGATCCCGCCCATTCCGAAGACGACGATGGGGCCGAAATCCGGGTCTCGCTGGACGCCGACCAGGACCTCCTTCCCTCCGAGGATCTGCTGTCCGACCTCGAACCCCTCGATCCGCGCGTTCGGCACCGCCGCGCGGACGGACCGCTCCATCCGCTCCCAGGCCGATCGGAGCATTTCGGCGTCCCCGATCCCGAGCGCGACCCCCCCCACGTCGGTCTTGTGAGAGATGTCCGGCGAGGCGACCTTGAGGACGACCGGATACCCGATCACGTCCGCCGCCCGGACCGCCTCGTCCACGGTCTTCGCGCGCTCGATCTTCGGGAACGTCACCCCGTAGGCGGAAAGCAGGGAGCGGGCCGCGTACTCGGGCAGGACGCTCGTCCCCTCCGCGCGGGCCCGATCGAGCGTCTCGCGGACCCGCGCGCGGTCGACCGGGAAGTTCCGCACTTCCGTGCGGGGCCGCGTGCGCCAGGCATGCCACCGCGCGAGGCTGCCGAGTCCCTGAACCGCCTCTTCGGGGAACGTGAACGTCGGAACCCCCTGTTCTTCGAGGAACGCGACCTCCCGGGTGAGGTCGGTGAGCCCGAACAGGCACGCGACAACCGCCTTCTCGGTCTTTGCCTTGACGTCCAGGATCGCTCGGGCGACCGACTCCCCGGTCATCGTGCCGGTGGGGGTCGCGATCACGAGCGAGCCGTCGTACTGCGGGTCGGCGAGCAGGGTGGTGAGGGAGTCGCGGTACTGATCGGGTCCGACGTCCGCCGTCATATCGATCGGGTTCGAGAGCGCCGCGATCGACGGCAGGCGGCGACCGAGCGCGGCCTGGGTCGCCGGGGGCGGCGACGGGACCTCGAGCCCGTTGCGGATGGCGGCATCCGCCGCGACGATCCCCGGGCCTCCCGAGTTCGTGAGGATCGCCAGGCGGGGGCCGTCGAGACGAAGTCCGGTCGCGAAGATCTTGGCGGTCCGGAAGAGGTCGCCGAGAGAATCGGCGCGCAGGACCCCGGACTGCTCGAACAGCGCGTCGTAGAGCTGGTCGCGCCCGGACTGGGCGAGCGAGCCGGTGTGGCTCCGGGCGGCCCGTTCGCCGGCCGCCGTCCGCCCGCTCTTGATCACGAGCACGGGCTTCTGGTCCGTCACCTCGCGCGCCGTCTCGAGGAACCGACGCCCGCCCGCCAGGCTCTCGACGTACAGCAGGATCACCTTGGTCGCCGGGTCGCTCCCCAGCGAGAGCAAGAGGTCGTTCTCGTCGACCCCGGCGCGGTTCCCGACGGAGACGAAGCGCGAGAAGCCGATCCGCTCGGCGATGCCGTACTGCAGGATCCCGGCGCAGAGCGCTCCGCTCTGCGAGACGAACGCGATGTTCCCGGTCGGGGGCAGGCTCTCGCTGAACGTGGCGTTCAGGCTCACCGTGGGGTCGGTGTTCAGGACCCCGAAGCAGTTCGGGCCGACGAGCGACATCCGATACCGCTCGGCGCGTCGCACCACCTCCCGCTCGAGCGCTGCCCCGGCCTCCCCGACCTCCCGGAACCCGGCGGAGATCACGACGATCCCCTTCGTGCCGGCTTCGCCGAGCTGCTCGACGACGTCGGGGACGGCCGGCGCCGGGACGATCACCACGCCGAGGTCGGGAGCCTCGGGGAGGTCGCGCACCCCGGGGTAGCAACGGACGCCCGAGACGCTCTTCCACGAGGGGTTCACGGGATACGCCACCCCCCGGAAGCCGGCCTGCAGGATGTTCCGGAAGAGGCTGGTGCCCACCTTGCCGGGCGTGTTCGAGGCCCCGATGACGGCGACGGAGGCCGGCCGGAACAGCTCGTCGAGCTCACTCGACCGGCCCACGGTCATCGACGCCCCGCCTCTCTTCCGTCGGACCTGCGGTCCGTTATATAGACGACCTCCGGTGCGACGCATATGTCTCCCGACGGGGATGCGGAGCCGCGACCTTCGACGCCGGCCGGGCCTGCGCCCGGAGCGGCTCGCGGTCCTCCCCGCGGTCTGTTGCAGCGGATGGATAAGGGACGGATCCGCCACGTCGTCGCCGTGGGCAGCGGCAAGGGCGGCGTCGGGAAGTCGTCCGTGACGGCGCTCCTCGCGAGCGAGCTGCGGCGGCGCGGGCTCGAGGTGGGGATCCTCGATGCCGACATCACCGGCCCGTCGATCCCGAAGCTCTACGGAATGACCGGCCCCCTCGCGGATCGCGGCGAGGGGATCGAACCGGCTGTCTCCCGTACCGGCATCTCGGTCGTCTCCTCGCAGTTCATGGTCGAGGACGAGCAGACCCCGGTCATCTGGCGGGGCCCGCTCGTGACGCGCCTGATCACGCAGTTCTTCGGAGGGGTCAACTGGGGGGCCCTCGACTACCTCCTGCTCGACATGCCGCCCGGGACGAGCGACGTGCCGCTCACCGTCTTCCAGACGATCCCGATCGACGGCATGCTGTTCGTGCTGACCCCGCAGGACCTCGCCGCGCTCATCGTGAAGAAAGCGATGAACATGGCCCGCGACCTCCACGTGCCGCTTCTCGGACTGGTCGACAACATGGCCTGGCTCGAATGCCCGCACTGCCGCGAACGGATCGAGCTGTTCGGCACGAGCCGAGTGGAGTCGATCGGCCGGGAGTACGGGATCCCGGTGCTGGGCCGGCTGCCGGTCGTGCCCGCGATCAGCGCGCTGGCCGACGCAGGGAAGATCGAAGACCACGTCGCCCCGGAGCTCGGCGCCTTCACCGACGCCTTTGTCCGGGCGGTGGACTCCGCTACGAAGGGCGCGGTCCGGGTACTGTAGCGGGCGTCCGACGTAGCTCGCGGAACGTCACCGCTTCCGACGGCACGCCGCGGCGCCCGAGCGCGGCCTTGAGTCCGGGAACGTGGGCGTCGCCGACCACGGCCGCGATTCGGCCGTACCCGCGCTGGCGGAGCACCGCGAGACGCTCGGCCATGTGCTCGTTCCGGTCGTCGAGGAGGACCCGGGCGATCGTCGGGCTCGCCTGCCGAAGCTCCTCGGCGTACTCGGTCGGCGACTCGGCGTAGCGGTCCATCTCTCGTTCGACGACGCGGGCGGGAAGGACGAGGCCGACGAACGCGCTCGCGAGGAGGGAGACCCGCTCCCTGAGCGGCATCCGGCGGACGAGCTCGCCGAGGGTCGCGCGGAGCGGGTCGTCGATCAGGAAGAGCGGAAGCCCCTGCTCGCGTGCGTAGACCGCCGCGGCGCGCATCTCGGATCCGGGAGGGCCTCCGCCGATCTCGGCCCCGAGCCGCCGCTGTACGATCGCCCAGAGCCGCGCGAACAGGGGCGCGCCCGTCGACCTTCCCCGGTGCTCCGGGGGGTCGAAGAGGGTGGCGGCCCGCTCGGGGTCGAGCTCGACCGCGATCCCGTCGAGCGGGCGCCCCGAGAGCACCCGGCGGAGCGGGTCGGCGAGGTCCACCACATGGGCCGCCCCGATCAGCAGCACCGGCGCTTCGGTCGTGCGGGCGAGCACGCTGCCCCGAGACGCCGCCCCCTTTTCTGCTGACCGGCGCGATCCTCCGGGAACGCGTCCGTCTCCGGGCCGGCACAACCCCATATAGGGGAGCGGGGTCGCGCGGGCCGATGGCGTGGACGATCTTCTCCGTCCCGGGGGGAAAGCGCTCCGAGCTCGACCGCGTGCTCAAGGACGACCTCGTCTCCCGCCAGAGCCAGAAGGTCCGCGACGCGGGGGCGCTCGGGGGACCGGCCGACACGATCTATGTCCTCGTGGAAGGTTCGGCCGATGGGGTCCGGCACGCGGAGGAGCTGCTCGCGCCGGTCGGGACCCGGCTCACCGGTCCGGACGGCGAGGGCCTCTACCGCCGCTTCAAGGACGAAGAGGAGGCCGCATCCGCGGGGATGGGCCTGTTCTTCACCGAGGAATAGGTCCGGGCGGTCACTCGGGACCGCTCGCCTGCGACGGCTCGAGGTCCTCGCCGCCCGCGAAGACCCGCTGGCACGACTGGTAGAACGCCTCGAGCCCCGTGGTCTCCTTCGCGCTCGTCGGGACAACCCCACCGAGCGGGCCCATGTTCTCGATCGCGCGGAAGAGCTCGGTCGAGAGCTGGACGTCGGGGGTCGGAGCGTCGCGCGTCACCGCCTCGTACAGCTGACCGGGCTCGTCCGCCCAGGCGGAGATCTCCGCGAGCTGCTCGGGCGTGAGGACATCGGACTTCGCGAGGACGTTGACGAGCGGGAGCCGGAAGCGGAACTCGAGGGTCGCGCTCAGCATGAGGAGCGAGACGAACCCCCCCGGCGTCCGCGCGAGCGCGGGATCGAAGAGGAACGCGATCACGGAACGGTCTCCGCTCAGGGCGTCGACGATCGCCCGGGACGACTCGCGGAACGCGAACAGCTCGATCTGTCCCGGCGTATCGACCAGGATGTAGTCCGACCGGAGCTCCTGGACGGCCTGCTTGACTTCGAAGATCTTGAGGG
>JAKAVH010000020.1 GCA_021827545.1 Thermoplasmata archaeon | reverse complement strand
ACGAGCCCGCCGTCGAGAAGGAGGAGGCATGAAGGGTCTCGCGGGCCGGCGGGGCCGGGGCCTCCCCAAGGGGGCTCGGCTCGAGTGCGTCGACAACACCGGCGCGAAGGTCGTCGAGATCATCGCCGTGAGGAACTGGCACGGGACGCATCGGCGCTATCCGCGCGCGGGGATCGCCGACCTCGTGATCGTGTCGGTCAAGAAGGGCACCCCCGAAATGCGCCGCCAGGTGTTGACCGCCGTCATCGTACGCTCCCGATCGCCGATCCACCGGGCCGACGGCTCCCGGCTGCAGTTCGAGGACAACGCCGCGGTCATCACGACCGAGACCGGCGAGATCAAGGGCTCGCAGATCAAGGGGCCGGTGGCGAAGGAGGCCGCCGAGCGCTGGCCGCGGATCGCGGCCGCCTCGTCGATCATCCTGTAGGAGGAACCATGCGTCGCTCTCCCCACGCTCCCCGCCGGCAGCGCAAATCCTACTTCACCGCGGACTCCTTCGAGCGCCGGCGTCGGATGAACGCCCCGCTCTCTCGCGAGCTCCGCGCCCGTTTCCATCGTCGCTCGGTCCCGGTCCGCAAGGGGGACACGGTCCGCGTCCTCTCGGGGAGCTTCGTCGGGCGCGAGGAGCGCATCGCGAAGGTCAACCGCCGGGACTACGCCGTTACGCTCGACAACGTGACCCTGAAGACGGCCGACGAGAAGCTGAAGCCGCTCGAGCTCCGCCTGAGCCACCTCGTGATCACCCGTCTCAACCTCTCGGATCCGTGGCGACGTCGGTCGCTCCGCGTCCGGGAGGAGGACGTCACCCCCGAGGAGCGGGGCGAGACCGCCGAAGTGCCCCCGGAGGAAACCGCGCCGGTGGCCGAACCGTCCGCTCCCGCGGAGGGCGCCCCCGAAGCCGCCGCGCCGGAGGCAGAAGACTCCACCTCCGCGCCGACGAAACGCGCGCGGTCGAAGAAGGCCCGCCCGACCGCGGACGAGGAGGGCGACGAGGCGGCATGACGTTCCGTCTGAAGCGCCGCGCGGCTCCCCGCAGCTGGACGGTCCCGCGCAAGGGGACGAAGTGGCTGAAACGTCCCGGGCCCGGCCCGCACGCCCAGGACGCGTCGATGCCGCTCCTTCTCGTGCTGCGGGACGTACGTCGGATCGTGGCGTCCGCGCGCGAAGCCCGAATCCTCCTGCGCTCGGGCTCCGTCCGGGTCGACGGGCAGGTCGCGAAGGACCTCGACCGCGGACTCGGGCTCATGGACACCCTGTCGTTCGCCGCTCCCCTCGATGCCCACTACCGGGTCATGCGGGACCGGCGCGGCAAGTTCGCGCTGATCTCGATCCCCTCGACCGAGGCGTCGGTCAAGCTCGGGCGCGTCCGGTTCAAGCACGCGGTCAAGGGCGGGAAGGTCGAGGTCACCCTCCACGACGGCCGCAACCTCCTGGTCCCGGCCGGTTCTGCCTATCGGGTCGGAGACTCGGTGAAGCTGTCGCTACCGGAACAGAAGGTCGTAGAGCACCTCCGGCTCGCGCCGGGGGCGCTTGCGTACGTCTCTGGCGGTTCGCATGTCGGGGAGCTCGCCCGAGTCGACCGGGTCGAGGTCCGCAACTCGTCCCAGCCGAACCTGGTCCACTTCAAGGAAGGGTTCTCGACGGTGAAGGAGTACGTCTTCGTGGTCGGGCAGACCTCGCCCGAGGTCACGCTGGGGGAGGGCACGGATCGATGAGCGCTCCGCCCGCCACGACTCCCCGGCCCGACGTCCCCGTGCCGACCGGAAACCCGCACCGGGAGCTTCGGGTGATCAAGATCGTCGTCAACGCCGGCGTCGGCGAGTCGGGGGAGACCCGGACGAAGGCCTCCCGCGTTCTCGAGATGGTCACCCACCAGAAGCCGATCTCGACCCGGGCCCACTCAACGAACCGCGACTTCGGGATCCGCCAGGGCCAGGAGATCGGGGCGAAGGTGACCCTGAGGGGCGACGTCGCGATCGATTTCCTCCACCGCGCGTTCGAGGCGCGCGACCGGCAGCTGGACGTCGACTCGATCGACCGGAACGGCAACTTCTCGTTCGGGATCGCGGACTACACCGACTTTTCGGGCATGAAGTACGATCCCCAGATCGGAATCCACGGGATGGACGTGGCGGTCGAGCTCGGACGTGCCGGCTACCGGATCCGTCAGCGCCGGGTCCGTCCCCGGCCGCTGCCGCGCGTACTCCGATCGACGCCGGACGACACCCGACAGTACCTGGTCAAGGCGTTCGGAGTGACGATCCTCGAGTGAGGGGGACCGGAGACGAGCGATGAAGCCCAAGAAGAATTTCGGACGCAAGGAAGGGTGTCTCCGCTGCGACCGCAAGCGCGGGATCGTGCGGCGGTACGGACTCCACCTTTGCCGTCAGTGCTTCCGCGAGGTCGCGACGGACCTCGGGTTCCGCAAGTACCAGTAGAGGGGGACGAGCGATGCAACACGATCTTCTGAACGATGCGCTCGTCGCGCTGCGGCACGCGGACCGAGACGGCAAGCAGTCCGTCGAGATCGCCCCGACCTCGAAGCTCATCGGAGAGGTGCTTCGGATCTTCCGCGAGCACCACTACATCGAGGAGTTCACGTTCGTCCCGACGGGACGGGGCGGCAAGTACGACGTGCGCCTCGCGCGCCGGATCAACTCCTGCGGCGTGATCAAGCCGCGCGTCGCCGTTGCCCACGACGGGCTCGAGCGGTACGAGGCGCGCTTCCTTCCCGCGCAGGACTTCGGGATCCTGGTCCTTTCCACGAACCGCGGGCTCGTCTCCCACCAGCAGGCCCGCGAGATGAAGATCGGAGGTCGGCTCCTCGCCTATGTCTACTGACGATTCCGCGCTCGGCCGCGAGGTGATCGCCCTCCCGAAGGGAGTATCGGTCCGCCTGGACGGTCGGACCCTGAAGGCGAAGGGTCCCCTCGGTGAGAGCGCCCGAGGGTTCCCGTCGGACGCCATCTCGCTCGCGGTCTCGGGCTCCTCCGCGACGCTCGAGCTCCGGATCCCGGCCCGCCGCAAGCGCTCGCAGGCGCTCCTGCGGACGTGGGCGGCGCATCTCCGGAACGTCACGGGCGGCGTCAGTCGCGGCGTCGAGGCCCGCATGAAGGTCGTGGCGGCGCACTTCCCGATGAAGGTCCAGGTCCGCGGCGAGGAGCTTGTGATCGAGAACTTCCTTGGCGAAAAGCATCCCCGCTCCACGCGCCTCGAGCCCGGCACGAAAGCCGCGGTCGAGGGCGACATCGTGACGATCTCGGGCACCGACGTCGAGCAGGTCGGCCAGAGCGCGGCGAACATCGAGCGGGTGACCCGGATTCGGGACTACGACCCGCGGGTCTTTCAGGACGGCATCTACCTCATCGAGCGGGCGCACCTGAAGGAGGGGAGCTAGGCGATGCCGGACGAGGAAGCCCCCGCGAAGGAGGCGGGGACGACGCCGGTGCCCGCTCCGGAGGCGGCCGTGACGACCGCGCGCCGCCGCACGAAACGCCCCGCGACCCCGACCCCTCCGGCCCCGGCGTCGGACGCGGCGCCGGAGAAGCGGGCCGTCCCCGAGGAGGAGAAGACGCGGGTGCCGAAGCGCGCCGTGCTCGATCCCCGCAACCGCCAACTCCTGGCCGCGCGCGACCGGCTCGACCGGTCCCGACCCGTCTTCGGCCGACAGGCCGCGAACCGCTACTATCGCATCGGTCGGGACGGAGCCTGGCGCCGGCCTCGCGGGCTGCAGTCGAAGCAGCGCCGTCACTACGGCTACCGTCCGAAGATCGTCCGCATCGGCTACCGATCCCCCGCGCGCGTTCGTGGCCTGGTTCCGAGCGGGTTCCGACCGGTCCTCGTACGGACGAGCCGGGACCTCGAGGCGCTCGACGGCCGCTCCCAGGCCGCGATCATCGCGCGGACCGTCGGGACCCGGCGTCGCCTCGTGCTCGAGGAAGAGGCCCGCAAGCTCGGCATCCGTGTCCTGAACCCGATCGTCAAGGGCGGGGAGGAGACGTAGGACCATGCCGGATCTCTCGAACCAACGTCGCCTCGCCGCTGCCCTGTTGAAGTGCGGGGAGGGCCGGGTCTGGATCGACCCGGCGAGCCAGGAAGAGCTCGCGGACGCGGTCACCCGGTCCGACGTCCGCAGCGCGATCAAGGCCGGTGTGATCCGACGCATGGCCGTCCGGGGCACCTCCCGGGTCCGGGCGCGCCGCCACGCGCTCGAGGTCCGCAAGGGCCGGCACTCCGGCCCCGGTTCCCGCCGCGGCACCCCGACCTCGCGCGTCTCGCGGAAGGCCCGCTGGATGCGACGCATCCGGGCCCAGCGCGCGCTGCTCCGGGAGCTCCGCGAGGGCGAGAAGATCTCCCCGGCGATCTACCGGGAGTTCTTCCGACGGGCCAAGGGCGGCATGTTCCGCAGTCGTGCCCACCTGCTCGTGAACCTTCGACTGGCCGGCCATCTGCCGGAGGCGACCCCATGAGCACGGGACCGCGCTACCGCGTCCACTTCCGTCGCCGCCGCGAGGGCCGCACCGACTATCGGGTCCGTCTCCGCCTGCTCAAGAGCGGCCGGCCGCGCGCCGTCGTTCGGCTATCCGAACGCCGAGTGCGGGTCGCCATCGTCTCGTTCGATCCCGTCGGCGACCGCGTCCTGGCCACGGCCGATTCCGGTGAACTTTCCGGGATCGAATTCCCGGCCGCGAGCCTCGGCTCGACCCCGGCCGCCTACCTCACCGGGTACCTCGCGGGCCTGCGATCGAAGTCCGCCGGTGCCGAGACGGCGGTGCTCGACGTTGTCCTCCGGCGACCGACGGCCGGGGGGCGGCTTACCGCCGCGCTCAAGGGCCTCCTCGACGCGGGTCTCGACATCCCGCACGGAGAGGAGGGGTTCCCCAAGGCCGACCGGCTGAACGGGACCCATCTTCCGAAGCCACTTCCCCAGCCCATGGAATCCTACAAGCTGAAATTGCCGGGCCTCGTGCGCCCGGCGGAGGTCGCCGCGTGAGCGCCGCCATGTCCGGTCCGCAACCGCCGTTCCGAGGAGGCTCTGGGCCCGGAGCCGCCCCGCCGCCTCCGTGGGTCCCGAAGACCGAGCTCGGTCGCCGGGTCGCCTCCGACGAGATCACGTCGATGAGCCAGGCGCTCGAGAGCGGGCTCCCGCTGCGCGAGCCCCAGATCGTGGACAAGCTCCTGCCGAACCTTCACGACGAGGTCCTCGACGTGAACATGGTGCAGCGCATGACCGATTCGGGACGCCGGTTCAAGTTCGCGGTCACGGTCGTGGTCGGGAACGGCGACGGCTTCGTCGGCCTGGGCCGCGCGAAGGGCCGCGAGGTCGGCCCGACCATCCGGCGGGCGATCGACCGGGCGAAGCTCGAGGTCGTGCAGGTGCTCCGCGGCTGCGGCAGCTGGGAGTGCGGCTGCGGCCGCGCGCATTCGATGCCGTTCTCGGCTGCCGGCCGGTCCGGCTCGGTCGTCGTGACGTTCAAGCCGGCTCCGCAGGGCGTGGGGCTGGCGGTCGGCGATATCGCGAAACCGATCCTGCGCTTCGCGGGGGTCACCGACGCCTGGGGGTTCACCGAAGGTCACACAAAGACCACGGTGAACTACGCTCAGGCCGCCTACGCGGCGCTGGTGGGGCTTGCCGGCCTCAAGGTGACCTCCGAGGATGCCCAGCGCCTGAAGATCGTTCGGGGACCGACGGGCGTCTCGATCCTGCCTCCCAAGGAGGAAGGGGCCCCGCGGCCGGTGCGCGGCGGTCGTGGCCGCGGACGGGGTCCGGGCGGACGGCCTCCGGGTCGGGGCGGTCCCCCCGGCCGGGGCGGACCCCCCGGACGCGGTGGACCGGGCGGTCGGGGTCCCGGTGCTCCGGGCGCCGGTCGTGGCGGCGGGAGGCCCTAGCGCATGACGTGGATGGTCGTGCGAGTCCGGGGGACTGTGCATTCCGGCGCGGAGATCGTCGAGACACTTCGTCACCTCCATCTGACCCGTGCGAACCACGCGACCATCGTGCCGGACGTGCCGTCGTTCGTGGGGATGCTGCACCGGGTGCAGGGGTACGTCACCTGGGGCGAGGTCGATCCCGAGACCGTTGGGCTGCTCCTGCGCGAGCGCGGCCGTACCGTGGCGGGAACTCCGCTCGCGGAGGAAGCCCTCGGAGAGGCGAGCCGCAAGGTCGCCGAACGGGGCCTGCTCGAGGTTCCCGAAGTGCGGCCGCTCTTCCGCCTGAAGGCCCCCAAGGGGGGCTGGCGATCGACGAAGCGGGCGTTCTCCCTCGGAGGCGCGCTCGGCTACCGCGGTCGGGCGATCAACGACCTCGCGCGACGGATGATCTAGGCGTACCGGGAGGAACGAGCATGCCAAGTCGTACACGGAAGTTCCGGGGACTGCGCACCCACGGTCGCGGCATCAAGGCGGGCCGCGGCGCGGGGAAGCAAGGAGGCCGCGGCAACGCGGGTCTTCACAAGTACAAGTTCAAGTCGATGCTCATCTACGCGCCCGACCACTTCGGCCGGCACGGCTTCAAGCGGCCGCCCGAGATCGTCGAACACCCCCGCGCGGTGAACGTCGGCGAGCTCGACGGCCTCCGGGATCTCCTGACGGCCGCCGGAGCGATCTCGCACGAAGGCGAGACCGTCGTCGCCGACCTCGCGAAGCTCGGGATCGATCGGCTGCTCGGCGGTGGGGAGGCGCGCGGTACCTGGAAGGTCTACGTACCGCACGCGACCAAGCACGCCCGGGAGAAGGTCACGGTGCTCAAGACCCCGCCCGGAGCGCCTCCCGCGGCGGCCCCTCCGTAGACTATATAAATTGCCCATCGGCTCCGAAGCGGCTGCATGGCGGACGAGGAGATTCCCCGCGACGGTCGGTGGGCCCTGCCCCTCCTGGTCCTCGGGGTCATCGTTCTCGTCCTCCTCTGGTTCTGGGAACAGCCGACGCCGCTCGCGTTCGGCCTGATCGCCGCGGCGACCGCCGCGGTCCTCGCGCTGCTCTACCTCGGACTCTCCTACAACGGCCCCCGCTCCAAGCTCTACGGACTGAAGCCGCTCACGACGCGGCTGCCGGCGGTTACCCAGCCGAAGGGTCACGTCCACTTCCGGACCAAGATGTTCTGGACCATCGGGGTCCTTCTCCTCTACTTCCTGCTCACGAACATCTACCTCTTCGGGGTCGACCAGGCCACG
>JAKAVH010000050.1:3608-7202 GCA_021827545.1 Thermoplasmata archaeon | reverse complement strand
GAGCTGCCAGCGACGCCAGAACGCCCGGGTTCGGTCGTTGACCTCCGGGAGCTCGTTGGCGGAGAAGACCAGCTTCGCCCCGTTGACGAAGTAGAACGTCTTCCCGAACTTGGCCTCGGCCCGAACCTTGTCGCCGCCGGTGAGCGCTTTGAAGACCGACGTGTACCGCAGCGGGTTGCTCGGGAGGTCCGCGAACACGTTCGCCAACTTCCCCCACAGGTTCACGGGTGCGAACCGGTTCTCGGTCAGCGAGGTCAGCGTCTCGGCCGCGACGTTCTCCTTTCCGAGGAGCGAAGTGAGCACGGAGAGGACGGTCGACTTGCCGTTGTTCCCCTCGCCGACGAAGAGGTGCGCGCACTGGTAGGGGTGGCCGGGGACCCCGAGGCAGTACCCGAAGAGCTTCTGGACCTCCCGCCGCACCTTCTCGGAGGGCAGCACCTCGGCCAGGAACCGAAGGTAGGTGGGGCATGTCGCCGACGGGTCGTGCTTGATCGGAAGCTGCCAGGTGAATCGCCTCGCCGGCGAATGGGGGTGGAGCTCCCGCGTCGCCAGCTCGTAGGTCCCGTTCTCGAGGTTGAGGAACCCGGGGGGATTGAACGAGGACCGGGGCTTGAGGGATCGCCGGACGACCGAACGAACGGTTTCCTGAGCGAAGGTCTGGCTCGCCGTGATCCCCATGTGCTCGAACGCGTCCTCGATTCGAGCGTGGGCGTAGGCGACCGCGCCCTCGCGGAAGTAACCGTCGTCATACAACAACAGTTCGAAGCCCCTCTCGCCGAAGGTGTCGCTGGGAGCGGCGAAGTTGGTTCCCTCGATGAGCCAGCGAACGAAGGCGACCCGGTTGGGCTTCCAATCCGGGCGGTCCTGGGCACCTTCGTTTTCGAAGAGGCCCCCGGGGAACCCGTCGTTCGGAGTCATAGCTCCTCTCCGAGAATGTCCCGAGTCCTGCGCCAAGGCAGCGTGGCGTAGCGGCGGAGCCGCACTTCGAGGGCGGTCGGCTCCCGGCAAGCCGTGTCCGCCGCCTTGCCCTCAGCATACCGGAGCAGCGCGGCGACCCCGGCGGGAGGACGCGTTCGCAGCCGCGCGATCATTCGGTCGAGGGTCGGCCCGGGGGCCCACTCCGGATGCGGACAGCTCACGATCTCGCGGACCTGGCTCGCGTCGGCCCCGGCCGCGGCGGCGTGGCCGGCCAGTGCAAAGCAAAGCGCGAAGTCCCGCGAGTCTCCGGTCGTGTGCTCCGCGATCCACGCGGCGAGCTCGCCGGCTCGCCCCGACTCCTTCATGCGGACCAACACCTCGGCCGCGTCGGAAGGGATGGGCCGCCGATCGGCTCTTACCGCTGCACCCGGGCCGGCCGTGGGAGATCCGCGGATCGCGGCGCGCCATGCGTCCCGGAGCCAAGGAGCCGCGGAGTCGAGCGCGAGCCCGACCGCATCGAACTCCGGAATCGGGACGTCCAGCCCGACGACGACCCGGTACTCGCCTCGACCGCGGTTGACCGTCGGCGCGGCGTACATCAAGTCCCCGACCAGCACGTCGACGAATCCGCCGAGCCCGGTCACGCGGGAGGGCGTACCCGGCGGGAGCGACGTTCCATAGAGGAAGAGATCGTGCGTTCCTCCGCTGCGTGTCGATTCGCGGTAGCCCCCGAGCGGTCGCGGCCGCGCGAGCTGGCCGGGGTCGTGCTTACCCGAGTCGTCGTCGATGCAGCCGAGCCTCGGCCCTCCCCACCGGGAATTGTCGAGCACGATGGCGAAACCCGCTGCTTCGGGGTGCGCCGAGGCAAACGAGCGGATCCGTCCTGCCCCGAGCAGCGGCCCGTCCTCTTGCCATCGTATCATCGGGACGAGCTGGCCTGGGCCGTCGTCGCGGACGGGGACGATCCCGAGCCGGTCAGGCCATCGATCATCCCACGCGAGAGCGAAAGGGAGCCAGGGGGGTTCGTTCACGCCCGCACCCCCCGGAGCGCCGGAACGTACCCGAGCGCGAGGCCCTCCTCGATCTCTCTCGTTCCGCACGACCAGCAGAGCTCGGTTCCGGTCCGCGCTTCGTGCGATCGCGCCCCCGTGGGCGAGAGTTCGCGGTCGCACCGAGCGCACCTCACAGCCGTGCCTCCTCAACGATGGTCAGCCGGCCCGGGCTGGTCTTGGCGAAAACGATGAGTATGTCTTCCCTGGCGGCGAGCGGGCCCAGCTCCGCGAGGAAACGCTCTACGCGGTCGAGCCGGCCGCGCACGACGAGAGCCGCCGTCCGTTTCGGCGCAAGAAGGTCAGGCGCGTCCCGCATGACGTCCTTCCTTCTCGACGCGAATCTCCCCGAGCAGCCGACGCGCGACCGCGGCCGTCAGCGCCGGGTCGTCGTCCTCGGCCGCGAGTTCGACCAGAGCGCGGATCGGATCGACAGCCTCGAGCCGAGCGAGCGCGCGTCGGAGCTCAGTGCTCATGGACTCCCTCCCGCGGCCTTGACGAGCCGATCGATCTCGGCCTCTCGGCCCGGTGGGGCAACGGCCAAGAGATGGCCGAACCCGAAGGCAACAACCACCACTCCGCCGTCATGAATACCGACGGAACGTGCCCAAGCTCGCGGGATGCGAATTACGAGCGAGCCGAAGCCGCCGGTCTGATTCACGCTTCGGCGTTCGCGCACGAGCATGGCCGTAGAGACAACAAGCCCCAGCGACAGATATAATATACTGAATCGTATACGTATACACATGCCGCGCCGGGCCAGTGCGGGACGCAAGGCGAGCCTCCTCGGAGAAAGGCCGGATGGTCAGCGACACGCAGACGAGGTACTGAAGGTCATCCGCGCACTCGGGGGACGGGAGAGGCCGGTCCGTTTCTCCGAGGTCTACCCGAAACTCGCACCACCCTCCGGCTCCAAGAATCCGAAGCTTTGGCAGCGAATCTCTACCGAGAGAGCGTTGAATCGTCTGGTCAAGGGGGGATTGATCGCGAGGACCGAAGAAGGGTACCGCGACCTCGATTCGCCGTTCTACGCACTTCGGGGCTTTCGGCTCGACTTCGATGATGCCATTCGTCACGCCACACGGATTCTGGCCCTCCGCGCTGGGCCGAACCCTAAGGGAATCGAACTGGTCCGCAAGGCCATGCCGGCCTTTGCTGTGGACATGGCCTCTACGGTCGGTGCATGGCTACGAGCAATCGACACCGCGTTTCAAGAAAAGGCACGACGACTGGGCGTCGAACTCGGCGGCAAAGACCAGGACGTGGCCCGCGTCGCTGCGGCGGTCGCTCAAGCCTTGGTCACCGGGTACACCATGCCCGAATACGTGGCCACCGGCGTACTCGGCGAAGAAGAGGCTCGGAAGGCGACCTCGTTCACCGAGACACGGATGCGTTTCCCGACCCCCGGTGAGGTGGACCAGTGGAAGGATTCGATAGGTGCGGACGACAAGGAACGTTTCGCGTATCTCTGGTTTCGAGTGGTCGAGTACTTCGCTGGGGGAGAGTGGCCTCCCGCGGAAGATCGCCCTACCGGCGGCGCTCGCCTTGTCAACAGTGAGAAGCATTTTCTGAGTTATTCGAATAAGTAGTTAATCGAATCCCAGCACGGGCGCCTTCCCTCGACCGG
>JAKAVH010000050.1:0-3598 GCA_021827545.1 Thermoplasmata archaeon | reverse complement strand
GAATAAGTAGCTGCTCGAACTCCAGCACGGGCGTTCACCTCGACCGGCAGCCCATTTGGAGATGTTCGAACCCAACGACGACCGATTCGAATCGTAGTCTCAACGCCCGGTTCAGCTTCGGGAGTCAAGGTGTCCACAAGGACGCTCATAGACCGCTCTACGCGGTTCGAACCGTCAATCGGAAGGTCGGCGGAACCCGACGGAATACGGTTCGATGGCAAGCGGATTCGGAGGGACTCGCTAAGATAACTTGGGGGACCAGTCCGGTTCCGAGCGCCGTACGAAACGGATGGGTTCTCTCCGCTGGCGGGGCCCTCCGAGTCCCGATCCCTTAAGCGCACGCTTAAACGACCGAATGCATCCTGCCGTTGTGGCCTCCGGTCGCCGTCTGGCTGCAGTGATGTTCACGGACACCGCAGGGTTCACGGCGGCCACGCAGGCGAACGAAGGACGTTCGCTCGATTTGCTCCGCCAGCAAGTCGAGATCGTCCGACCGATCCTTGCCCTTCACCAGGGTCGAGAAATCAAATCGACGGGCGACGGCTTTCTGGTCGAGTTCGACAGCGCGCTCAAGGCCGTCCAGTGCGCGGTGAACCTCCAACGTCGGATCTACGAGCGGAATACGGAAGCGGGCCTCACCCCGATCCGGATCCGCATTGGAGTCCATCTCGGGGACGTGGTAGAGCACGACGCCGACATCCTTGGGGACGCCGTGAATCTCGCGGCTCGTATCGAACCGCTGGCCGAACCTGGCGGGGTCTGCGTGTCGGGCGCGGTATACGATCAGGTACGCACGAAGGTCCCCGACAAGTTCGAAAAGCTCGCCCCTCGGGCGATGAAAGGGGTGCAAGTTCCTATGGAGGTCTACCGAGTCCTGCTTCCCTGGGTGAACCCCGAGGGAGGCGCCGACGACGCCGATTCGGGTACGACAGACAAGAGCCGAATTGCCGTCCTTCCCTTTGCCAACATCAGTCCCGACCCCAGCGACGAATACTTCGCGGACGGTCTCACCGAGGAGCTCATCTCGAACCTCTCGCTGGTTCCCGGACTGAAGGTTATCGCCCGGACCTCCACCATAGGATACAGGAAGACCGAGAAGAAGGTCGCCACCATCGGCAAGGAACTGGGCGTCGGGACGGTGGTCGAGGGCAGCGTGCGCCGGGCCGCCAGTCGAATTCGAGTCACGGTCCAGGTCATCGACGTGGCCACCGAAGAACACCTATGGACCGCGAAGTACGATGACGACCTCGACGACATCTTCGCCGTGCAGAGCGATATCGCGACGAAGGTGGCGACATCCCTTCCGGGGAGGCTGATCCAGCCGCAATCCCCGGTTCCGGAGCTCGAGCGCCCAAGAGAGACGCAGGCCTACCTCTCGTACCTCCAGGGGCAGGCGCTGATGTGGAACTCGGACGAGTCCTCGCTCCGCAAGTCGCTGGACCACTTTCAGAGGGCCATCGATAAGGACCCTACCTTCGCCCGTGCGTACACCGGCCTCGCGCGGGCGTACATCCAACTCGGCAACGAGGGCTACCTGACGTGGACCGGGGCCATCGAAATGGGCAAGGCGGCCGCCGAACGGGCGGGTCGGCTCGACCCCGAACTGGCCGAAGCGCACTCGCTCCTCGCCGAACTCGCCTTCATGGCCGACGATCCGGCGGAGTTACTGGACAGGGAACTCCGACGGGCGTTGCAGCTCAACCCGAATTTGGCGCAGGCCCACAGCATCCGGGGCTCCCTCGCGGGATCCTTCGGAATCCTCGAACCGTACGTGAGCGAAACCGAGGAGGCGTACCGCTTGGACCCGCTCTCGCCTTCGATGATCCGGAGACTGGGCGAGGCCTACTTCTTTTCGGGTAGGCTCGAGGAAGCCCTGGCCCACTGGAAGAGAACCCTCGAAGCTGCTCCCCTCGACGCCTATAGGGGAATGGCAGAGTACCACATGCTCAAGGGGGACCTGGACCAAGCCGATACGATGGTCCAAGAGGTGGAGCGGATCGCACCGAACAGCGACCCCGCCCTGCTCTGGCGAGGGTATCTTGCGGCCTTGAGAGGGGATCGCGACACGGCGATCCGGACCATCGCCAAGATCGACGAGGTGTTCAAGAAGGGCACCTCTCGGCAATCCTCGATCGGGTACATCTACTACGCACTGGGCGACCTGGATCGATTCTTCGAGTACATGGAGGCTGCGGCGAAGGACCACACCCTGCAAGCCGTACGCCTCCGCCTCTGCCCGCTCTTCGCGACGGCGAGAAGAGATCCTCGGTTCGTCCTGATGGTCATCATGGCCGGACGGCCCATGCAGGCCCACCGGCCCGCCGTCTAACGAACCATCTCGGGATTTCTGCGTTCGGCTCGCGACGCCGACGCGCGAGTCATCTGAAGATTGAACCCGAGCCCGTATCCATCCCGGAGATGGGACTCTCCGTCAGGAGCCGCTCGCGGCAGCAGGAACTGGTGCAGAACCCAAGGATGCGGCGACTGAGCCCGGTGCGCTCGAACGCTCCTCGCATTCCCTCACCGTTCCCGTACGATGGCGGAGGGGTTGAACGATCGCGTCGTTGATTCGGCCAAGAGCCGGCAGATGCTGGGGTGCTCGCTACGATCGCCCTACCTCATCCCAGCACGGGTGCATACCCCGACCGGTGACGGCGGCCGACGCACTCGAACTCAAAAGCGACGGCTTCGGCCGGGGGTCGGATCCGACAACTCGACTTCGGGATTCGGGGTACCGACGAAGTTCCTCGTATACCTCTTTGCGTGTTTCGAACACCTCGAAATCGGGCCGACCCTGAAGAGAGCGATCCACGTCCCGCTCGCCGCCCTCCACCTTGGGGCGCCATCGCCCGGGCATGTCTCGAATGGGGACAACGCCCAGGCTTGAGGTCGCCCTCCAGGGAGGGGTGCCTACCGAACTCGGGAAACCGGTCCAGGAATGCTTGCCGGACCGCCGGTGGGGGTCGATCGAGATCGTGCTCGTCAGCATCCGGGAACATGAAGTGCTCCTTCGGGTGGCGAAGGTCGGGGTGGAGGAGAGCGCCCGAGGGAAGGAGCTCTACCGAGCGTTGCGCCAGGCCTACGCCCGACTGACGAAGGACCTGGGACACGCGGGCCCGAGAGCTCGAGCGCGTCGGGCGGCGGGGGGCGAGCGAACCCTCACGGAGTTGATCGAGCGGTTCGGGAAGAGCTGGGCGCGCGGCGTGCGGAAGGTCGTAACCTATCTGGAGAACGGCAAGGTGGCGTGGCCCACCTTCCTCCGACCTCCAGGAATAGAGCCAACCTACAACCGCGCCGAGCGGTCGATCCGCAAGATCATCGGGACTCAGAGGAACTCGCGAGGGGTGCAGAGGCGCTCACGCGATTGCTGAGGGTGCTGGGCACGTGGAAGCCGAGAGGAGAGTCCCCCACAGCGAATCTCTATGCGGCACGCGATTGGCCACGATTCCTTTCAGGATCGAACACGTACCGTCGAACGAGGTCGACGGCCAGGTCATCTTTGAGACACGTCTCGCCCCATCCCCATGCCAAGCCGCTCCTCGGATCCCACGGCGTTCCTGACGACGCGACGCACGACCCTCGAGCCGATGAAAACGGG
>JAKAVH010000220.1 GCA_021827545.1 Thermoplasmata archaeon | reverse complement strand
GACGCTCTTGCGCACGATGTTGAGCCCTTGCCCCATCGCGGCCCCGTCCGCTCCCCAGACTCGACCGATCTCGTCCGGCGTGATTCGATACCGCGGCACGTACGTTCCGTAGCTCACGATCCCTGCGTCCATCGACGGTTCCTCGGTTGCCTCCTAGACCCGCTCGAGCCGCTCCAGGATCGCCGGAGCCTCCAGCAGGGTCGTGAGGAGAGGAATCCGCTCGACCTCGCTCAGGCGGATGGCGAGCGGGTCGACCCGCCCCGGATGGGCGAAGACGACCGCCGCGGGCTTGAGCGGGTGGGCCCGCACGGCGACCATCGGGGAGCGGCCGTACTTGACGTTCGCGAAGACGAGCGCCCGCTGGGTCGTCCAGCCGAAGACTTCGGCGTAGCGCGTCGCGTCGATCGACAGGATGGCGCGCGGGGCGTCGAGCAGCGTGAACCCGTGGATGTCCCGATGCAGATCGACCCGGCTCACCGGCTTCGCCTCGATCCGGTCCGCGAACGAGCGAAGCGAGAGGGCGACGGCGAACTCCTTCAACCCGAGGATCCCGTCCGACGGGAGGTGCTGGCCGAGCCGCTGCCCGATCCGGTGGCCCCGCTCTTGGTCGATGGCGAGGAGCGCATCGATGTACCGTCGGATGAAGGCGGCGCCGGGGCTCGTCCGTCGCTCGCTCTCGTAGTCGCTCACGACCGACGGCACCGTGTCGAGGGCCCGCGCCAGATCGCGTTGGGAGACGTCGAAGTCCTCGCGCCACTTGCGCAGCGTCCGGCCGGGGTGCGGGCTCACCACGACCTCCCCCGCCATCTTTTCGCGCAGGTCGACTTCCACGAGGGGACGGAGTCGGTGCCCGGTATAAAGCCGTGGCGGCGGTGTCGGTGACCGGGCTCGACAGTTGCCGACCGGGCGTCGAGGGCGTGGACCGGGCGAGACTCTCCGGACGACGGGGGCCCCGCCGTCCCTTTGAACTCGCGACCTCTACCTTGCCAAGGTAGCGATCTTCCGCTGATCTACCGGCCCACGGCCCGCCGAAACCGACGCACCATCGACTTTAACGGTTGTGCCGCCGCGGGCGGGCGGCGAGGCGGAGCATCGCCGGGAAGTAGAATAGCCGGACGACGAACGTGTCGAGGACGAGCGAGATCGCGAATGCGATGCCGAGCTGGGTGAGGAAGCCGAGCGGCTGGAGCGCGAGCGAACCGAGGGAGACGGCCAGGATCAGCCCCAGGCTCGTCACGACGGCGCCGGAATGCCCGATTCCCCGAGGGATCGCGAGCTCCGCCGGGGCCGATTGGCGCTCTTCGCGGACCCGGGAGAGGATGAAGACGGTGTAATCGTTGCCGAGCGAAACGAGGATGACGAACAAGATGACCGGGATGAGGTAGATCAACGCCTGGTGGAGCAGGTAGGTCGTGATCCCGTAGAGCAGCACGGTCGTGGCGGTGATCGACAAGAAGACCCCCGAGAGAGAGATCAGCGGGTCGCTGATCGACCGGAACGCCACGCCGAGGACGACCCCGATCAGCACGACGATCAGGAGCTCCAACTCGGGGTAGAGGTAGCTGTTCTGGGCCCGTTGGTCGACCGTCGCCGCCGCGGCCCCGCCGACGACCCATCCCGGATGCGACCGCAGCGACGCGACAAACGACGCCCCGGCGTCGGTGAACGGGTTGGTCGACGAGTAGACCACCCAGTACGCCCACGTGCCGTTCGCGAAGACGAACGAGGTGGCCCCGGAGACGATCGCCCCTTCCGCCGTGGCGTTCGTCAGGTTCGTGCCGAGCGCGAACGGTCCGGCGACCCGGGTCACGGTCGCGGTCCCGTAGATCGCCTGGGCCACCGCATGGAGCGACGCGATCGCCCCGGAGGAAAGCGAGCCGTTCGGCGACAGATAGCCCGAACCGTTGTGGACCAGGACGTAGGTCGGGTAGAGGAGGTTGGAGCCGAACGCTTGGACGGCGGCGTTCAGCGTCGCGACGCTCGGGTACGACGCGGGCAACCCTTGGGTGAGGTCGTAGGTGGTCGGGGCGGAGAGCGCCCCGACGATCGTCGGGACCCCGACGATGAGAACGACCGCGAGGACGACGCCCTTGCGCCGGACGGCCCAATCGGCCGCCCGATAGAACGGAGACCGCTCGATCGGCCGGGGCGACGACGCTCGACGGGAACGGAGGAAGAGCCGCGGGCCGAGGACGAGCAGCAGGACCGGCAGGAGCGTCGCGACCGCGATCCCCACCAGGAGCACGTTGAGGAAAAGGACCGGCCCCCACGTCTGGGTCCCCGGGAGAAAGTACAACGCCCCCAATCCGGCCGCCACGGTCACGGCGCTCGTCAGCACCGCGGGCCCGGCCGTCTCGGTCGCCGTGCGCACTGCGCTCGCATGATCCCGACCGGCCAAGAGCTCCTCTCGGTAGCGGTAGACGATGAACACCAGAAAGTCGGTCGCGATTCCGAGGACCACGGCCTCCTGCACGTACGTGACGAGGTAACTGACCGGACCGAGGAATAGCGCGGTCAGCCAAATCGCGAAGTAGCCGACCAGCGTGCCGAGGACGACGAAGAGCAGCGTGAGCAGCGGGGCGATCCACGAGCGCAGGGTGAGGGCTACCATCCCCGCCAGAAAGACGAAGGTCAGCGCGAACAGGAACCCTTCCGCGGACGTGGCGGCTTGGGTGTCGTAGGAGATCGCGCCGTTTCCCGTCACACCCGCGGCCGGCCCGAAGAAGGTCGTGGCGAGCAAACGGACCTTCGGCGTGGCCGCCTGCGCCGGATAGAAGTTGTCCGGTCCGCGGAAGCCGTCCGTCACGTTGAACGTCACGAACAATAGCGTTAACGACCCGTCCGGAGCGACGAACTGGGAGCGCAGGGCGGTGGGGGCGGAGCTCCAGCCGTACGCTTGGACGTAATTCGTCCCGCCGTCCCCGGCGGCGAGGAACGCCGTGACGAGCTGGCTCGAGAATGGGATCCGGAACGCCGCGAACGTCGCGTTGAGGCCCGCCGCGGTGGCGCGCGTTACATTGGTTCGATACGTCACTACGTTCGACGCCCGGAGGGTGATCGAGAGCCGGAACGCCTCCAGGGGGGTTTGACCGAAGTAGGCGGGCGCGGTCGAGGCGACCGCCCGGTTCACGAGCTCCGCCGGTGGTACGGTCGACGAGAAATTCGCGAGCAGCCAGTCGCGGAAGGCTAGGTCATAGCCAAACATCTGGCCCGACGAATTCGTGAAGGTTCCGTTGATGGTGGCGCGGTCGGCCGGGGTCCAATTGGCGAGGAACGCGGCCGGGAAACCGTAGACCGCGAAGCTGGTTTCGCGAAAGGCGGTGTAGTTGGCGGCGATCGTCGGTCGAAGCGGCTCGTAGACCGAATCCAACAGGGTCGCAAACTCGCCGCACACCGACTGGGTGGAGTTGTAGTACGAGAAGTCGCTCTGCGCGACCCCGCTCGCGAAGGCGAGTTCCCGCTGGCAGAGCGCCGAAGCGTTCGACCCCGGGGGCGCGGCGACGATCAATGTCGACAGTTCGGGGTGAACACTGGCGAGCAGCTGCTGCGCCTGCGCGGATTGGCTGCCCGGAATCCCGGCCGAGGAGGTCGAGTAGTTGATCGACTGCAGGTAGAGCGTGGCGATCGGCACGAGGGCGACGAACGCGACGATCCAGACCAGGAGAACGAGCTTCGGGTGGCCGAGGATCGTCGCCGAGAACCGACGGACGGCCGGCGAGGAGAGGCTTCGGACGGCCATCGAATCGAGCCGCGCGAGCCCGGCTTCCCGCTATAACGTTGGCCTCGTCGGAACGGGTAGAGTCGTTCGGACAACGCTTATGGCGAGGGCCGGTCTATCGAACCCGAATGTCCGAAGAGCGATCCCGAGAGCCGCTCGATCTTCTCATCCAGAGCACCGGCGACCTCCTGCGCCCCGAGGAGCTCGTGCGCGAAGCGACCCGGGAGATTGTCAAGGACGAGATCCGCCGCCACCTCGAGAAGACACTGAAGGAGGACCCGACTCTCGACCACGACTTGCGAGAGGCGGTCCGCGACCTTCTCGAGGCTCGGGCGCGGGAGTACGCCGCGGTGGCGAGGGTGGCGGCGCTCACGGCCCGGCTCGGGATCACGTCGCTGCCGGCGTCGGTGCGCCGGAGCCTGACGCGCGAAGTGCTCGAGCTGTTCACGAGGGAGCTCGGCGATATCGGCGAGCGGTCGTTGTAGGCGGGCGGGGTCCGGGCCCGCCCGGACGCGCCAGCCGTTCGACGAGCTCGCGCACGCCACGGACGAGCGCGCGAGCATCGGAACGATCGTTGTAGAGGTGGAACGACGCGCGGACGTTCCCGACCAGCCCGCGCCGGTGATACCAGCTCTGGACGCAGTGGCGGCCCGAGCGCACCAACACCCGTTGCGCCTCGTCCAAGAACAGCGCGGCGTCGTGCGGGTCGACCCCGTCGATCGTGAACGCGTAGATCGACGGTCGCTCGTCGGGATCGGAAGGCCCGAGCACGTGCACGCGTCGCTCGTCCATCAGTTCCTCGGTGACGAGCCGGTTCACCGTCCGTTGGCGATCGACGATCTCCTCGACGCCGACCCGTCGGAGGTACGCGATCGCCTCCGCCAGGCCGAGGACGCCCGCGTAGTTCTGAAGACCCGCTTCGAGGCGGTACGGGATCTTCCGCAGCGCGAAGCCGGTCTCGCTCGCCCACTCGACCGTCTCCCCGCCCAGCGTCAGGGGCCGGAGCGCCTCGAGGGCGGTCGGGGAGCCGGTCAAGAGTCCGGTCCCCGTCGGCCCGAGCATCTTGTGACCGGAGGCGGCGTAGTAGTCGATCGACCATCGGTCGACCTCGACGCGGTGGTGGGAGGCCGCCTGCGAACCGTCGACCAGGACCGGCGTGTGGTGGTCGTGCGCGATCTCGACCAGCTCGCGGATGGGCAGCGAGCGCCCGTCCAAGTTCGACGTGTGGAAGACGCTGACGAGGCGGACCGGCTGATGCCAGAGCGCCTGAAACGCGTCGGGGTCGAATCGACCGTCATCGCGCAGCCGGAGGAACACGAGCCGCGCCCCGAGCTCCTTCGCCCGCCGGAGCCAGACGACCAGGTTCGAGCTGTGCTCCTGATCGGTCAGCACGATCCGGTCGCCGCGTCGGAGCGGTAAGCCGTGCGCCACGACGTTGATCGCTTCGGTGGTGTTCCGCTGGAAGGCGACCGCGGCCGGCTCGCGCACCCCGAACCAGCGGGCGACCTCCGCCCGCGCCCGCTCGTAGCGCGTACCGACCTGCTCGCTCCAGCGGTGGAGGCTGCGCCCCGCACATCCTGGGTAACGCTCGTAGTACTCCCGCATCGCCCGCAGCACCGTCCGCGGCACGAGCGTCATGCACGCCGAGTCGAGGTAATGGACGGTCGGCGCGCGGGCGAGCGCCGGAAAATCCGCGCGCGGCGAGCGAGCCGTCATCGGGCGAGCCGTTGGAGGCCTTCGGCGCCCGCGAGTAGCGTTGCGGCGCCGTACACGAGCGCCTCGTCGGGGGGAGCAAACGTCCCGCTGTGGAGGGAGGCGGTGCGCGTCGGTCCGCCGACCCCCAAGAAGACGAACGTTCCCGGACGCTGTTCGAGGTAGCGGGAAAAGTCCTCGGCACCCATGAACGGCTCGGCGAGCGCGATCGCCCGGTCCCGGCCGAGCAGTCGGGCGAGAGCGCTCGCGACCGCGTCCGTCGCCGCGGGATCGGTCCAGAGGGCCGGATACCCCGGGCGATAATCGATCGTCACTCGCGTCCCCGCGGCCCGGGCGAGGTGGCGGAGGCGCGACCGCAGCGCGCGCTCGACGAGAGTGCGCGTCGCGGGCTTGAACGTCCGAACCGTCCCTTCGAGCCGGACCTCGCCCGGGAGGACATTGTGACGGGTTCCCCCGTGGATCGACCCGACGCTGACCACGACGGGATCGACCGGATCGCGGAGCCGGCTCACGATCGGCTGGAGTCCGCAGACGATCTCGGCCGCCGAGAGGACGGCATCGGGCCCCCGGTGAGGATATGCCGCGTGACCGGCCGTTCCTCGAACCCGCACGAAGAACGCATCGGCTGCCGCCATCAGGGCGCCGGATCGGTAGCCGACCGAACCGAGCGGCAGGGACGGCTCGACGTGCTGGCCGAAGACGTAATCGACGTGCGGATCTTCAAGGCATCCCCGCTCCAAGAACGGGAGGGCGCCTCCGCGCTCTCCTTCTTCTTCCGCCGGTTGGAAGATCAGTTTCACCGGACCCGGGAGGCGATTCCGCTGGCGCTCGAGGATCGCCGCCGCCCCGAGGAGCGAGGCCATGTGGACGTCGTGGCCGCAGGCGTGCATGCGGCCCGGAACCTCCGAGCGGAACGCGAGTCCCGTCTCCTCGGTGACCGGAAGACCGTCCATATCGGCCCGCAGCGCGACGCACGGACCCAGGCCGGCCCGATCCTCTCCGATGACGCCGAGGACCCCGGTGAACCCGGGATAGCGGATCGTCCGGACGCCGATCGACTCTAGCGCGCGGACGATCGTCTTCTGGGTTTCGTGTTCGTCGTTCGAAAGCTCGGGGTGCCGGTGGAGTTCGTGGCGCCATCGGGCCATCCAGCGGAGCGACTGCTTCGCTTCCCGGAGCCACGACGGACGTCGTTCGGGCACGCCACCGGGATTCGTCGGAGCTTAAGGTAGTTCTCGGGCGGACCGCCGGTTCAGGATGGCATCGCTTCGGATGGCGCCGGCCCATGACGGGTCGGTCGCGCGGTCGCGTCGGTCCGGCTCCGTTTCGGCCGACGGAGTTCGGCGACCCGCAGCCGGCCGATCGACCAGGTCCGTCGCGATCGGAAACGCCGAAGGAACGACGCCCATTCTCGGTCGGTGATGCGACGAACTCCCGGCGGGGACGATCCGGTGACGCTCACATACGCGCTCCCCCGATCCCGGAGGATCCGGAGCAGGTCGTCGGTCGCCCTCCGTCGCTGGGAGAGGCAGCAGAGGGTGTTGCGGCTCAGCACGAAGTCGACCGAACGGTCGGGAATGAACGGAGAGCGACCGCCCTTTGCGAGGCCGATGACAACTCTCGGTCCGAGACGGTTCCGGGCGATCCACCGCCGAAGCGGGCCGAGGCGCCGGGGCGACCGGTCGCTGGCGTACACCCGTCCCCGCGGCCCGACCGCTCGCGTCAATCGCTTCGTGTAGGTGCCCGATCCGCACCCGAGATCCGCGACAACGTTCCCCGGACGAACGAGCCTTCGGATCGCCCGGTCGACGTCGTGATCGAGGCGCTGACTGAAGCTCTCCGCACACGCCCGAC
>JAKAVH010000021.1 GCA_021827545.1 Thermoplasmata archaeon | reverse complement strand
CGACATCGGCTGGATCACCGGCCACTCGTTTATCGTCTACGGACCGCTCGCCCTCGGGGCGACGTCGGTGATCTACGAGGGGGTCCCGACGTATCCGGACGCCGGGCGCCCGTGGCGGATTGCGGAGCGGCTGAACGTCAACATCTTCCACACCTCCCCGACCGCGATTCGCATGCTCCGCAAGGTCGGCCCGGACGAGCCGAAGAAGTACAACTACCACTTCAAGCACATGACCACGGTCGGCGAGCCGATCGAACCCGAGGCGTGGCGGTGGTACTACCACACGGTCGGGAAAGGCGAGGCGGTGATCGTCGATACTTGGTGGCAGACGGAAACCGGCGGGTTCCTCTGCTCGACGGCCCCGGGGCTGCACCGGATGAAGCCGGGAAGTGCCGGGCCGGGAGTCCTCGGGATCCACCCGGTGATCTACGACGAGAACGGCCAAGAGATCCCGGCCGGGGCGAACAAGGCGGGTTACATCTGTATCCGGGCCCCGTGGCCCGGATTGATGGCGACGATCTGGGGGGACCCGGACCGGTACGTCCGGACGTATTTCCAGAAGTATTGCAAGAACCCGAAGAGCAAGGATTGGCGGGACTGGCCGTACATGGCGGGGGACGGCGCGATGCAGGCCGCGGACGGCTACTACCGGATCCTGGGTCGGATCGACGATGTGATCAATGTCGCCGGGCACCGACTCGGAACGAAGGAGCTCGAATCGGCGTGCCTGACCGTTCCCGAGATCGCGGAGGCGGCGGTCGTTCCCGTCGCGGACGAGGTGAAGGGCCGCCTTCCCGAAGTCTACGTCGCGCTGAAGCCCGGCGTGCATCCGTCCGAGGCCGTGAAGCAGAAGGTCGTGCACGCCATCGAGACGAATATCGGCAAGATCGCCCGGCCGAAGACGGTCTGGATCGTGTCGGACATGCCGAAGACCCGGTCCGGCAAGATCATGCGTCGGGTCCTCGCTTCGATCTCGAACCGGATGGCGATCGGCGATATCACGACCTTGGCGAACCCCGACGTGGTCGAGCAGATCCGGGTCGCGGTACAGGGCGCCCAACCCGTCGCGACCAAGGAAGGGCCTCAGGATATCCGCGCGTTCGGTCATACGGAGTGACGACCGAGCGGAGCGAACCGGCCGGAGGGGAGACGGTTCGCGGGGAAACGACCCCGTTCGCGCCCACCGGTCTTCGCCGGCGATGTCCTGAGTGCGGGGGCGTGACCAGCGAACCGATCTCGGGCGACGTCCACTGCTACGTCCGCTGCGAGGCTTGCGGAGAGGAGTTCATGCTCGACGATCCCCGGCTCGACCGGTATCCGTCCTGAAGGGGCGTCGTCCGACCGATGAGCGGTGGGGGGCCGATCCACTGCTTCCCAGGGCATCCGTCGTCGCGCGCCCCGGGAATGGGTCGTGAGATCGGCGATCCTCTCCGCGTGCCAGCGGCGCGACCGGAGAAGATCATCCAAGCCAGTTCCGTGGCGGGGAGCCCCTCAACGTACGGCGGCCCTCCGCGGCAGAACCTCCGAACGGAACCGAGCCGGCCGTTTCCTCGATTCCGGCCGAGCCGTGGCCGATCAGGGACGTGGGCGCCGCTTCGGCGGCATCGGCCGATCTGGCGGGGTCATCTTGACAGCGCCGCCGGGCACGAAAGTCTATTACGGCTGGCCCCGGTGGGCTGGTCCGCTGCCGGGGCGTGATGGCGACCACCGTGCGAGCGCCGGAACGGCCAGAGAAGACGGTGCACTTGAGGATCGACCCGAATGACGAGTCGACAACGCTCGAGGATGTCTTGGCCCGGATCTCCGAGCTCCAGCGGAAGCATCCGGACCGGGAGGTATTCTTCGACGGCGACGAGTACGCCATCTGCTCCCGGCCCAAGCGAACGAAGGCGCCCGCGCACCCTCGCGGGTAAGCCGACGCTGGGCCGCCCGCTGTTCGTCCTGAACCTCAAGACGTACTCGACCTCGACGGGCGCCGCGGCCGACCGTCTCGCCACCGTTCTGGAACGATTGGCGGGTTCCCAGGGAGTGGCCGCCGCCGTCGCTCCGTCGATGGCCGATCTCGGCCGGATCGCCCGCACGGCGCGGATCCCCGTTCTCGCGCAGCACGTCGATCCGATTCCGGCGGGGGCGTTCACGGGGCAAGTCTCTCCCGCCTCTTTGAAGGCGGCGGGCGTTCGGGGTAGCTTGGTGAACCATTCGGAGCGACCGCTCGAAGAGGCCGCCGTCCGGTCGGTCGTCAAGGAGCTCTCAGAGCTCGGACTGGTCGCGGTCGTCTGCGCCCGAACCGTCCGGGAGGCCCAGCGCCTGGCCCGCTGGAGACCGCCGTACCTGGCGATCGAACCTCCTGAACTGATCGGCGGCCAGCGGGCGGTCTCGACCGCGCGACCCGAGATCGTCGCCGATGCCGTTCGTCTCGTGCGTCGCGTCTCGCCTCACACTGAGGTGCTGTGCGGAGCGGGGATCCACTCGCCCGACGATGTTCGGGCCGCCTTCGAACTCGGCAGCTCGGGTGTTCTCGTGGCGAGCGCCGTCACACGGGCTCGAAACCCCCGGCAAGTCCTCGAACGGCTGCTCTCGGGCTTTAAGGCCGCCTGAGCTTTGCTCCGGCGTGGTCCGCCGTTCGTATGGCCGGGGGCTGAATCTCATGTACGCCCCTGTCGGGACCGTGGCCGGGTGACGAGGAGGGAAGATCGCTTGCCTCGCGACTCCGTCCGTCCCCCTCGCCGGAACATCCGAGTGCGGAGTTCGACCGAGGAGCGCCCCCGGCGTTCGACGCGCGCCGGTCGGAATCCCCGATCGGCCCGCCGCCCTCGACGCACCCCTGGGGTTCGCCCGAGGCGGCGGCTCTCGCCGCGGCGAGCCGCCCGGTCGAGCGCGCAGCGGAAGTCGGTGCTGACCCCCCTCGCGGAGGCGTTGGCTTGGCGTCGACCTTCGCCGCCGCCGCCTCTCGACGGCGGCGGGCCCGTGGTGCCGATGCATGTCGTCATGGTCGGCTGGGAGTACCCTCCGCACCACTCGGGCGGGTTGGGCGTCCACTGCTATGAAATCTCACGGGAGTTGGTCGGACTGGGGTATCGGGTGACCTTCCTCCTCCCTCGGCCTGATGAGTACGTTCCAGTGGCCGGAGTGACGCTTCGGTGGCCCGAGGCGGTTACCGATCCCCGGTCTCCGCGGGCCGATCGCCCGTGGAGGCCGGCCTACGACTGGGGATCGGTCGGCCGACCAGGGGAAACGGGGGCGAACGGGAATCTCATCGACTACAACGAATGGGTCGCGGGGCTCGATTTTCCGGAGCCGGTCGATATCGTCCACGTGCATGACTGGTTTGGAACCGAGGGAGCGTTTGCGCTGAGCTGCCGATTGAAGGTCCCGCTGGTGATGACGATCCACTCGACCGAGTACGACCGCTCCCTCGGCTTCGCGAATGAGGAGATCGTCCGCCGGGAACGGTTCGGTCTGGTCCACGCCGACCTCGTGATCGCGGTGAGCCGGCACCTGCGAGAACAGGTGATCCGCCGCTACGGGGTCGCCCCGTCGAGAGTCCGCGTGGTCTACAACGCGGTGCGACCCCCCGAGGACGCCCCGCGCCGGCCCGCTCCGGGCCGACTCGTCGTCTACATCGGCCGCCTCGCGGCGATGAAGGGGGTCGACACCTTTCTTCGCGCCGCGGCCCGCGTTGTCCCGGGGTTTCCCGACGCGACCTTTGTCATCGCGGGGGAAGGTCCGGAGCGGAACCAATTGTTGCGTCTCTCCGGCTGGCTCGGGATCGGCGACCGAGTCTGGTTCCTCGGACGGGTCGACGAGCGGGAGCGGCAGGAGTTGCTGTCGGCCGCCTCGGTCTTCGTCCTCCCGTCCGTGGTCGAACCGTTCGGGATCGCGGCGTTGGAGGCGATGGCCGCCGGAGTCCCGACGATCGTCTCGAAGACGAGCGGGGTGGCCGAGATCACGGGCAGCGTCTTTCGCGTCGACTTCTGGGACGTCGAGGAGTTCGCGAGCCGGATCGCCGAGCTCTTGAGCTATCCGACGCTCCAGTCGGCTCTCGGGGAACAGGGCCGCCGCGATGCGCTGCGGGAAGGATGGCGGGATCGAGCGATCCAGACGGCCCGGTTGTATGAGGAGGTGCGCCGAGAGCGCAACTCGCGGTGACGAGCATCGTCTTCTACCTGCATCTCCACCAACCGTGGCGGCTCGCCCGGTTTCGCTTTCTCGATCTCGGGTCGGGGCGGCCGTATTTCGATCGGCCCCGCAACCTCGCGATCTTTCGGGGGATCGCCGAACGGTCGTACCGCCCGGCGCTCGACCGGCTCCGTCGCGCCCTCGATGAGTACCCGGAGTTCCGGTTCAGCCTTTCCATCACCGGAACGTTTCTGGAGCAGGCCCGGGAGGCCGCGCCGGATGTGATCGATCGGTTGATCGGGCTCGTGGAGACCCACCGGGTCGCCCTCGTGGCCGAGAGCTACTACCATTCGCTCGCCTTCCTGCTGCCTCCGCCTGAGCTCGCCGAGGAGGTTCGACTCCACCGCGACGAGCTCCGCCGAACGTTCGGAGTCGACCCGAAGGTCCTCCGGATGACGGAACTCGCCTACTCCGACGAGATCGCGCGGTTCGCCGAAGCGGAAGGGTTCCGGGGGATGCTCGCGGAGGGGTGGGAAGGCTTCCTCGGGGACCGTCCTCCGACCCGGCGATACTGCGCGGCGGCCGCCCCCACGCTCCGGCTCCTCCTGCGCCATTACCGGTTGAGCGACGATGTCGCGTTTCGCTTCTCGGCTCGCGACTGGCCGGAGCATCCGCTCACCAGCGAGAAGTACGCGCATTGGCTCGCCCGGACCGGCGGGGACGCGATCGGCCTCTTCATGGACTTCGAGACCTTCGGAGAGCACCAGCCGGCTTCGACGGGAATCTTGGAGTTCCTTTCCCACCTCCCGTGGGCGGTGCGTCAGGAACCGACGCTCGACTGGGCGACCGTCGAGGATGTGGTGGTTCGCCCGCCCGAAGAGACCGTCAGCGTGCCCCGGATCACCACCTGGGCGGACGAGCGACGCGACCTCGGCGCCTGGCTCGGAAACGACCTTCAGCTCTCGGCGTTCGACGCCGCCCAGAAGCTCGGGCGCCTCCTCGAGGTGCAAGGGGACGAGGCGGCCCGGACCGATTGGCGCAAATTGCTCACGTCCGACCATTTCTACTACATGTACCTCGGGACGAACGCCGCCGATCGCGGGGTCCACGAGTACTTTTCGAGCTACAGTAGCCCGTTCGATGCCTACGCTAACTACATGAACGCTCTCACCGACCTCCGGCGGCGGGTCGTCGGCGCCGAGCGGCGCGCCGGCGGGTAGCCAGTCGATCGGAGCCGGTCCCACCATGGTCGCAGCGCTGGCAGGAAACAATCGGGTGCTGGTCACGCTCAACGACGCCGGAGAGTGGGTCGGCCTCTTCTATCCGTACCCGGGGCAGTTCCAGCATCTGCGGGAATCCCGCCTCGGCGTCTACGACGTGAACGCGCGCTCGTTCGCCTGGACGCGTTCCGGCGGGTCGTTCCTGGGCACGCCGCGGGTGGAGAGCAAGGATTCCGGCCCGACGTTTCGCTGGGAGAAGAGCGGCCTCGTGCTCACCGTTCACGATCATGTCCATCCGAACCACGACCTCTTGGTCCGGGTCTTCGAAGTTCGGGCGAATCCGCCCCGACCGCTGCGGCTGTTCGCCTACCAGTCGTTTCAGGTGGCCGAATCGATGTACCAGGACACCGCGTTCGTCGATACGGCCGCTCCGAGCGTCACGCACTACAAGCGCGGGTACTACTTCGAATTGTTCAGTGACCCGCCGTTCACCCACGCGGTCTGCGGCGAGCACACGCTCAAGGGGCTGCGCGGGACGTACGTCGACGCGGAAGACGGAAAGCTCGAGGGAGCGCCGATCGCCCACGGGACTCCGGACAGCGTGATCCAGTGGGACATCAACCCCCCCGATGACGGGGTGAGCCAGATCCGGCTGTTCGTCGCGGCGGGACGAAGCTTTGCCGACACCCGGACGATTCGTGAGTTCGTTCTACGGGGCCCGGCCCGCTACGTCCGGGAGTCGTCGGCGTTCTGGACGTCCTGGACCGCCCGTCGGCTGCCGCGCGTCCCCGCGGGCTTGAGCGGCCGGGTGGCGGATGTCTACCGAATGAGCGTGCTCGTGATGCGGCACATGACGGCAAGCAACGGGTCGATCCTGGCGTCGCCCGATACGACCACGCTCGCCGCGTCCGGCGACACGTACAACTACTGCTGGTGGCGCGACGGCGGCTACGTGGCGAAGGCGATGGACGAAGCGGGGTTGTACGAGCACGCCGGCCGGTTTCTCCGGTTCGCCCGCCAGGCCCAGAACCCGGACGGTTCGTTCTTCCACCGCCACTTCGCGGACGGAGCCCCCGGCAGTACGTGGCATCCGCCCCCGTTTCTGCAGGTCGACCAGACCGCGACCGTCGTCGCGTCCGTCTGGCACCACTTCAAGCGCGGCAACGACCCGGACATGCTCGTCGAGTTCTGGCCGATGGTGAAGAGCGCCGCGGACTTTCTCTCGGCGTTTCGCGATCCCGAGACGAAGCTCCCCCGGCCGAGTTTCGACCTCTGGGAGGAACGGCTCGGCATCCATACGTACTCGACCGCGGCCGTGGCGCACGCTCTCGAGCGAGCCGCCCGGATCGCCGCCGAACTCGGCAAAAGCGGGGACGTGTGGCTTCGGGCGGCGCACGAGGTGCACGACGCGGCGGTCAACCACCTGTGGAACCCGGATACCGGACGCTTTCTCCGGTCGCTCGAGCCTCGGGACGAGCGGCTCGACGCGAGCACGATCCTCGCGCTCAAGCTGGGCCTGCTGCCGTGGAACGACCCCCGGGCCCGAGCGGTCGTCGACGAGATCGAGCGGCGGCTGGGCGGGCGGGCCGGTGGCGGGTTGGCGCGCTACGAAGGCGACAGCTATCACGGACTCGAGAATCCCTGGGTCATTTGCACCCTCTGGCTCGCGGAAGCTCGACTACGGTTGGGGGAGCGCGAGCGTTGCCGGGAGTTGATCGAGTGGGTCGCGAACCACGCTACGCCGACCCTGCTCCTGCCCGAGCAGGTCGATGCCTCGAGCGGCGCTCCCCGCAGCGCGGTGCCGCTCACGTGGTCCCACTCGACGTTCGTCGATGTCGTCCACAAGTTCGCGGAGGCGGACGGCCCCGAGGCGAGGTCGGATGACTGACCGGCCGCGCTCGGGGCCCGTGGTGGGCATCGATCTCGGAGCTACGAAGGTCGTGAGCATCGTGTTCGACGACGGGCAGGGGGTTGTCGCGCGGACCGATCAC
>JAKAVH010000126.1 GCA_021827545.1 Thermoplasmata archaeon | reverse complement strand
ACTCTTTCACGAGCTCGGTAGCGCGGTCTACCTCGAACGGGAGCGCGGCCCTTCGTACGACAATGATTGGACCGGCTCAATCGGGGGAGGGCGGCGCCGGGTCGGCAATCTTCAGCAGTTGTTTCCCGACATTGGCCCCGGAATACAGGCGTGCGAGGGCGGAGGGAGCGTTCTCCAACCCGACCACGACATCCTCCTTCGACTTGAGTCTCCCGGCGTCGATCCACGCGCGCAGAGCGGCGATCGCCTCCGGAAACCGGTCGAAGTAGTCACGGCCAAGAAGCCCCTCCATGCGACCGTTCACCATGATGAGCTGCGGGTAGTTCATCGGACCCGGTACGCTGGGCGCCTGCTGGTACCGGGACGTCATGCCGCAGAGCACGATCCGCCCATGGGGACGAAGCCGCTCGAGGGCGAGGTCCAGGACCGGTCCGCCCACATTGTCGAAAAAGATGTCGATCCCCGTGGGGCAGAGGGCATCGAGCCGGGCGGCCACGTTCTCGCTTCGGTGGTCGATCACGCCGTCGAGGTGGGCGTCCTCGCGCAGCCAATCGCACTTCTCCCTCCCGCCCGCGATCCCGATAACACGGAGTCCCAGGACCTTGGCAACCTGGACCGCGACCGATCCCACACCTCCCGCCGCAGCGGAGACGACGAGCACCTCGCCCGGGCGGGGCTTCGCAATCTCCGTCACCCCGAAGTAGGCGACTATCCCGGTGATGCCCAAGGTCCCGGCCGCCAGGTTCGGTGGGACCCCCGGCGGCACTTTGGTCGTGTCCCAGTATCCCTTGCCGTCGCTCACGGAGAAATCTTCCCACCCCGAGAACCCGTACACGAGGTCGCCGGGTTGGAACGAGGGGATCCGCGACGCAAGGACCTGGGACGTCGCCAACCCTCGCATGGGCGCCCCGAGAGGATACCCCCCTTCCTCCGGCGGCGCCGACATGTTCAACACCTGCGTGGGTTCGAACGAGAGCCACAGGTTCCGGACCAGCATCTGTCCCTCCCCGGGCGAGGGAATGTCGGAACGGGCCCAACGGAAGTTGTGGGAACCCACCGGCCCCTCCGGCCGTTTCTCGAACAGCCATTGCCGATTGGTGCCATCGACCATGAAGCGCCTTGGGGGCCCACCTGCTACATGGCCCGGACCGACCATCGGAGAGGGAGTATATCTACGTCCGAGGAGGCGTGCGACGGTCGCGAAAGGGAACCGGCTGCGGGTCGCGTGGGGCCCACGTGTTGCCGCCCCGGGTCATTCGCGTGAGAGGGCGACCCAGACGACGGCGAGCCCCATAGAGGGCAGCCCTACGCCATCAGGGTACCTCGTACGGCTGCCCTGGGCCCGGGGATCACCGCAAGCCGGCCATCAGACACACAGCCCGCCGTCCGGTCTGTCGGCTTCGCCGACACGGCCACGTACGGTCTTCGCCGTCAGTTCATCGAGCACTTGCCGACCCAGCCAAAGGACTCGTTCTCAGAGGAGGCGCTAACCGATTCCCGAAATTGCGCTTGCGCAACGGGGACGCGTCTTGCGCCTTATCGCGAAGCCCACCGTCCGCGTTCTACCCGTCAGGCGCTGCCATCCCGGTCTTCTTCGCCCCCTCCGGTACGTCGGCGGCCCAGTTTCTCGGTATCGTTGTCGCCATCGTAGGGGTTCTCGCGGGCGTCGCGATCGCGGTTGTGCACAACGTTGCTCGCCGTCGACGTGGCCGGGCCAAGGTCAACAAACCGACCGGTCCGAGTACGACTCCCGGTGACCACGATCGAGATCGACCGACCAGACTACTTGGGGGGCCTGCCATTCACGCTCTTTCTCGAGCAACTCTGGTACTGCACGCAACTGGAGCTGCGAGTTCGGGAGGGAGCGTCCTCAAGCGAGGGGGAACCCCCGATCGCGAGCCCGCGGAAGTGGAAGGTTTGGTTCGCCGTAGGCAAGATACCCGTTGACAGAGTGCGGTTGACTGTAAGCAGATTTCGTGCACTGCGAGCCCGGTCTGATGGCCGGCAGTCGACGAGCGGCACGAAGTGGGCCGGACCCGCATTGCGAAGGCACGACTGCTCGGCTCTCGCGACCGGAAGCAGTGCCGAGCCCGAGACGCAGAGTTTGCGGGTCGCCACGCTTTCCTCGCCGAGCGCGACGAGGAGCCACCGACAACCAATGCGACCGCCACCCTCCACGGCGGAGCAAACGACTCCGCCGTCGCTCGACCCATCGGTTGAAGTACCACCGTCCGAGTCGGACTCCCCGAGGTGGGACAATGTCGACCGGACCAGATTCTACTCTTTCCGTTCGCGATCTGACCGTTCGATACCCCGGCTCCGATACCGACGCGGTGGTCGCGGCCTCGCTCGAGCTGGGCCGCGAGAAGATCGCCATCGTCGGTCCGAACGGGAGCGGAAAGACGACTCTCTTGAAGGCCGCCCTAGGTCTCGCGCCGGTGAGCGGAGGATCGGTACACGTTCTGGGCCACGATGTGCGAACCATCCGACGGCAGCTCGGGGTCGGAACGAATCTCGAGGAAGTCTACCGGCTGATGACCGTCCCGGTGGGCGGACTGATCTCGATCTGGGCCGACCTCACCGGTCGGTCGGACGAGGAGCTGCGGCGATGGATCGACGACTTTGGACTGAAGGGGGTCCTCGAACGCCCTCTCTTTCGTCTCTCCACGGGGCAATCCAAGTTGGTCGGGGACCTGCTGGCCATGGCCTTCTCCCCTCGCTTGCTGCTTCTCGATGAGCCTTTTGACAACGTCGACTTCGGACGTCGGCGGAGGTACATCGACTTGCTCAACCGGTCTTCGGCGTCAGTTGCGCTGAGCACCCACGAACTCGACCTGCTCCTGTCACTTCCGGAGTGGGGTCTCTACTTCATGTTCGAGGGCCAACTCATCGGTCGCTTCCGCGCCGGGGATATCGATCGGCTCCACGTGAGCCGTGGCCACCAGCCCGACGCGCTCGCCGGGTTCCACTCGAGCATCGGAGAGGTGTCAGTCACCCTCGATCACGGAGATCTACCCCTGAAAGGAGTGAGCAATCTCGGCTACTTGCTCGACCGAATCGCATGACACTCGCGTGGCGGTACACTCGAGCCGTTCTCACAAACCCTGCGCTCTGGTTCTGGGGCGTGGTGTTCATGGCGTTCTGGTTCGTACTGGGCGCCTACGTGTTTTCGGGCGGTCTCGCTCCGGGTCACTCCGCCGAGTCCGCGTACACCTCGGCCTGGTTCGCCGTGATTACCCTTTTCTCGCTCACCACGCTCGCGATGAGCGTCGCCTCCAGTATCACGTACGGCACATCGGCGCTTGCCTTCGGGTTTCGCTACACTCGGCTATCTCCGGTTCGCTACACGTCCGCGTTGATCGTCGCGGCGGCCGCGATGGCCGTGTTGCTCAGCCTCGTGATGGTGGCCGTCGTAAGCGGGCTCTTCAGCACTCATTTCGGAAGCACGATGCTTCCCGCGAATCTGCCCGCCATGATCGGCGTCGCGGTGCTTTCGGGAGCGTTCATGATGGGCCTTGCCACGACTCTCGTTCTGGTGGTGATCAACTTTCTCGGGCTCCGGCACATGAACTTCATCGAATTCTTCCCGCTCATCCTCTCGTACATCTTTGGTTTCACCCAGCTATTCTTGTCCGTGCCAGCATGGGTGTTGTACCTGTCGCCCTGGAATGATATGGAGAGCCTCCTCTACCAGGCGTTCAGCGGCACCCCGGCCCGAGTCGTACTCGGGACTACCACTTCTCCGGTGCTGTCGTGGCCCATCTCCGTCGGCGCGTTGGCACTCTGGGTGGCCGTCCTCGTCGGACTGGCGACCGTTCTTCTGGGTCGTATCCGCTCCGTCTCGATCCAAGAGGGCCGGCAAATCTGATCTCATCGGGGGCGCATACACGACGCCGCTCTGCGGCGGGAACGCTGGGCTCCGGTCCGTCACGCTCCGGGTCGTCTCGCGCGCCTTGCGACGGGCTCGCCGAGGCGCGGACTGCGACACGCCCGCGATGTAGTATGCTTGCTGGCAAAGTGCGAAGCTCAGATCAGGGCCTCAAGGGAGCCTCCGCCCGCTCCCCTTTTTGGGGGTCGTCGTTGGCGATCCTGTGGCCCTCGGAAATCCACCCGAGTTACGTCCCGAACTGGAGGAAGAACTCGGACGGACCCGTCACGTCGATCGAGCTCAACGTGGGGCTGTTAGGCCCGGATATGGAGATAAGCGAATACCCCGCCGTCTCGCTCACTGCGAACGTCTGAACTCCCGCCGGCGCAAACAGGAGCACGATCGGCGAGTTCGAGCCGAACCAGAGACCCGAACCGATGCTCGCCTCCCAGGCGGAGTGAGCGGGTAGGCCGCTCTCGATGAACGCGACCGGGATCAGGCCCGTGGGGGCGCGAAGGAGCGGGTGGTAGTCGCCCCCGACTAGGATGCTTCGGTGCACCGTGTCCGTCCCGGGCGGGAGGACGTCCGAGCCGACGTAGTCGGAGTAGTTGAACGTGTTCACGTACGGGAGCTTGCCGATCGGGTTCAGCATGTTCCCATAGTTGCTCCAATAGTTACCTCCCTGCCAGTGGTAGGAAGGACCGAGGATGTTACCGGAGAGGGCGAAGCCGTTCACGATGTCGGAGACGTGGCTCGCCGGCTGTATCCGAACGTCCCAGGTATCGTGGTAGGCGGGGGGAACGAGCGGCCCGCACTGGGCCGCATAGGCATCCGGACAGGCGTCCCGGTACATGTCGAAGGGAAGCCAAACGACCGGGTTGTCGATCGTGAAGTTGTTGTTGTAGAGCAGGTCGCCGCTCTCGGACTCAGCAAGACCGGTCCAGCTCGCGAACGCGTCGCCGGTCGCGGGAACGGTAGGGTCGTGGAACGTGTTCCCCCAGACCGTGTTGTGCGACCCACCGTAGAAGAGGAGCGCGTCCGGGGAGATGCAGGAGAAGAAGCAGGTCACCGGCGTACCGTACCCCGGGAAGGGCGGATTGATCGTCGGAACGAACGTGCTCGACATCACGAGGTTGTTCGAGGAGTTCCAGAACATCACGTTCCCCTGCGGGAAGAAGTTCTGGGTCGGGTCGACGGCCCCAAGGTCCGTCTCGACCTCGAACATCGCTGGCCAGCCCCCTGCGACGTCCGCGTGAGCCAGCGTTACGTGCTTCGCGGACACGAACTCGAGCTGCAGGTCGAAGCAGACGTTGGTCGAACCGGACCCGCTGCCCCATGCGAACCAGAACGTGCAAAAGCTCGGGGGGTTGAGCACCTCGGTGTAGGCATTCGTCCCATCCATGAGGATGCCGGCGAACGTCGGGTAGAAGAAGTCGTTCGCCGAGAAGAAGTAGCTCGAGAGGTTGTTATCGACGGCCCCGCCGCACTTCGTGCATGACGAGGTCGGGTTGTTGAAGAGGAGGTACGGGTGCGCGATCGTCCCCGTGCCCGCGCTCGAGATGCCGGCCAGCTGATCGTTCGAAAACGCCCAGAGCGGCGTGTACACGCCGCTCGCCGGGTGGTAGTGGAGGGTGACCGCGAGGGTCATCGGAGCGGTCCCGACCGTGAAGTGCCCCGTCGTTTCGGCGTAGTCGGAGAGCATGATGACGTACTGATAGGTCCCCGGAGCCAAGTGCCAGACCGGCGCGTCGGGGGCCCACTCGAAGGAGCTATCGTAGTAGCTCGAGGTCGAGAGGAAGACGAAGAAGTACGGCGGCGCTTTGAGTTTGAGCGGCGAGCCCGAGACCTTGATGTCGTTTGTAACGGGCGTCGACCCGGCCGAGGAACCCGCGACCCCCTGGAAGCCCCAGAGTCCCCGGAGCACGAGCGGCCCGGCGGAGGCGCTCTCGGTCGTGCCGCTGTAGGTGAAAGCGATGCCTGTCGAAGTCTCCCCGGTTTCGCTCCCGAAGTCGACCGCGGCCGGGACGGATTCATACTCGGCGGGCGTGCAGAGAGCCACGGACTGCGGGCAGTACTTCAGCGTTGCCTGGACGTTCGCGGCGAGGACGTTGTTCGAGGCGCCGTTGTAGGACCCGATTCCGTAGACGAGCTCGAAGTCGTTCGTGCTACCCACGGGGTCGACCTGGGTGCCATCGGCCACGAACGGCGCGATCTGACCCGGGAGGACGTGCCCTCCGGAGGCGAAGACGAGCCAGTCGTAGTTCCCGGCTTTGTGGATGCCGTGGGCGGCGGTGATGCTGTAATTGTACCAGAGTTCCTGGTTTCCGTCCGAGGTCACGGAGGAGTTGAGGTAGAGCGTGATCGTGAACGGCCGCGGAGCGTAGATCCAGGGTCCCTCGCTGATGTAGAGCCCGGTGACGAACGAGCCGTTCGCGTTGTGGCGGAGGACGTCCCTCGGGGAAAGGAAGGCCCCGGGACCTGAGAAGTTCCAAGTGTCCTGTCCCAGATTGAGCGTCTGGTTGTGCTGATAGTAATCGACCGCGTTCTGGCACCAGAACTCGTTGCCCGAACCGCCGCCCAGAGTCACGTTCCCGAGGACCGAGTTCTCCTGAATCCCCCAGTCGTCGGGCGTGTCGACGTCGAGGTAGAGAGCCGACAGCTGGTTCACCGTGAGCGTGCCCGCGACGCTCGAAGCGTTGACGATGGTCGCATCGAGGACGCCGCCAGTGTCGCTCTCTCCGTAATAGGCGATACCGGCGGGGGCCGGTGCCGCGGGATAGAAGGGACTCACCTGGGCCGCCGCGACGGCGGGGCCCGGCTCGACCGCTCCGTCGACGACCCGGGCGGGGGCTCCGACGTAGGGAAGCCGGATGTCGGTCGTGGCTACGCCCGCGGCTCCGAGGTCGGCCGCGGTGGTCCGGACGCGCTGATCGAACTGTTGAACGTTAGAAGAAATGCCGCTGGCGGGGGTGTCCCAAGATGCCGGAAGACTCCCCGGTTGAGGTGAGGAAGCGACCGAACTGCCTGCGGCCGGAGTGGCGCCGTAGGCGAGGCCCCCTGGCGACGCCCCCGCTCCCGGCGCGAGCGCGGCGGGAAGGACGCCGATCAGGGCAAAGGTAGCGATGAACGACAGCACGATCACCGAGACCCGGGTTAGCCTCTCGGACATCGGTGGCGGATTCCCACGTGTTATACATACTGTTTGGTGACCCCTTGGTTCCATAGGAGCCCTCGTGCCACGATCGGACCTGACCGGGTCTCGTGACCAGCGCAACGGTCCGCGCGGCGGGCGAAACGAGACGAGTTCGGCCCGCACCCATGCGAGATTAACCCGGTGTGCGGGATAGGGTCCGCCACGGGCTGAAGGAGCTTCTCTGACCCCCCTATATTCGAACTGTCCCCAATGGTGACTAGATTCCTGCTTCCATAGTCGTTGTTCTTATCTTGGTGGGGTCCCAACCGGGCCCGGGAATGCCGTAGAGTTCCCGTAGCCGGCCGATCTTCCTCAGGAT